>JASFHE010000111.1:0-12979 GCA_050123415.1 Desulfobacteraceae bacterium
TCAACGGTTTCCGAAGGAAGATGACTTAAACGAAGAACGCTTGAAATATAATTTTCATAATAGATGGCTTTTTCCTGGTATGTAATAATAATATCATCATCAGGATTAATTATTACTTCTCCTTTATAGCCATCAACAATTAGTAACTTGCCATCCTCAATGCCGGTTGCCTTTTCAAGCCCAAGCACTGCGGGAATTTTAAGTGACTGGGCCATTATCGCAGTATGGGAAGTTTTGCCTCCAACATCCGTTATAAATCCCATGACCATTGAAGTATTTAGTTCACTTGTGTCCGCCGGTGTAAGGTCGTGGGCGACTATTATTACTCTCTCGTTTATCTTTGAAAGGCTTTCCTGTTCTTTACCTGCAAGGTTGCGCAGTATCCTCTCAACAACATTTTCAACATCGTTGATGCGGTCTCTAATATATTCATAGTCAATCTGATTAAAAATCTTTCGGATTTTCTGGACAGATTTTTTTAATGCCCATTCAGCGTTAATCTTTTCTTCGAGAATTATTTCGATTGTAGCATCCGATATCATATTATCGTCTACAATCATCAGATGAGCATCCATTATAAATGAATGCTCCTTGATACTGTCTGACATCCGTTTTTTCAGAGATAGTATCTGTTCCTTTGTCAGCTCAAGCGCCTTTTTGAATCTTTCCACTTCCCTGTGGATTTCACTCTCATTTATCAGATACTGGTAGATGATCTTCTGTTTTGAGCGGTCAACCAACCGGGCTTTACCAATCACAATTCCAGGTGATACAGCTATCCCCGTCAATTTGATATTTTCGGTTGTTATCTGCTCTATCATCTACCTTCACCAAATTTGTCTTCAAAAAGCATACTTAATTCTTCCAGAAGTTCCTTTGAGTCTTCTCCAACGGCTTTTACATCTATTTCAGTCCCCTTTGAACCTGAAAGGGTAAGAATTGATAAAATATTAGAACCATCCACTTCACCATTTCCATTTTTATTAAAAAACAGCTTTGATTTGTATTTTCGGGACAGTTCGACTATTTTTGCCGCGGCTCGTCCATGAAGCCCGAGATCATTCTGGATTATGAGTGTTTTTTTATGCTCCATTTACCGGATTTTTATATAAAAAGGATTATTAATTCCGAACATAATATTTCAAGCTGACAGGATATTTATTTTACTCCCAAGTATACATAATCGACATGATCTGTATATTCTAAAATTTAATTTTTGTCCACATGTATAAAGGATTAACGCCCAATAAAATAACTGCCTGCAGCTCTGTCAACCTTCCATTTCCCGCTTTAAATCAAGGACTTCTTTATATGCTGCCCTGTACTTGATTTTATGGTTTTCGGATATTGAAGTCGCGATATCTTTTACACTTTTACTCTCGTTAAGCATTAACTTGATGGAGTCTTTCATTTCGGCAGGTATTTCTTCTTCTGTCCTGGTCTTTTCCCTGCCTTCTGTAATTATTGTAAATTCACCTCTGAATTCCCTGCATGACAGTTGAGATATAATCTCCTGTACATTGCCGCGCAGTATCTCCTCATAGGTTTTTGTAAGTTCCCTGAGGACAACAATATTTCTATTACCGAATATTTCATGCAGTTGTTCTAAAAAGGGCATGATTCTATGCGGGGCTTCGTAAAATATAATTGCTTTATTTTCATCTGCAAGTTCTATTAATTCTTTTTTTCTTTTTCCTGCCTTATTGCTCAAGAAGCCAGTAAAGATAAATCTGTCTATTTTTAGACCGCAGACAACAAGTGCGGCCAGTGCTGCTGATGCACCAGGCACTGGCGTAACCTTAACTCCGTGTTCACAGGCCATTTTTATAAGAAGCGCCCCTGGATCGGATAGCGCCGGTGTTCCTGCGCATGTAACAAGAGCTACACTTTCTCCATTGTTAAGCCTTTTAATCAATCCCGGTGCTCTGGATTTATGATTATGCTGATTATAGCTGATCAGTTTTGTCCTGATATCATAGTGATTGCACAAACCCTTTGTGTGACTGGTGCTTTCTGCTGCAATAATATCCACATTTTTTAATGTCTTTAACGCTCTCAGGGTAATATCTTCGAGATTTCCAATAGGGGTGGAGACAATATACAGGGTGCCGGGATCGGATATTTCCGAAATTTTATGATTCATTGGCTTATGCCTTTTATCGATCAATTTATAAGGTCTATGGTTTACAGTCTACAGTGTAAGGAAAAACAATGACCTAAATCCATATTTATTAATAAACAAGTTCAAATGCGTTCTGTATTACTTCTATATCCGTTTTTCCCTGGTTGATGCTTACAGCTACGACGTCAAACCGGGATTTAGTGTCGTTACAATCATTTTCTTTCATATAAAAAAGGGCTGTTTTGGATATCTGTCTCTTTTTTCTGTCAGTTACAGCTTCTTTGGCATAGCCTGTATCCCTGCCTCTTCTTGTCTTTATTTCGATAAAGACCAGGTAATCACCATGCCTGGCTATCAGGTCTATCTCTCCGAGGGCGCATCTGTAGTTTCTTTCCAGACACTTGTACCCGAGTTTTTTTATTTTTTTAAAGGCAATATCTTCTCCGGCTTTTCCCAGGGCAAGCCGTTCTTTTGTCATCAGTTAACACCTCTGAAAGTTAATCTGTGAAAAGGACAGGGACCATTTTTTTTTAATGCTTCAAGGTGTTTTGCGGTACCGTAACCCTTATTACTGGAAAAACCATATTCAGGAAAATCATTATCGTAAGAATACATTATTCTGTCACGGTATACTTTTGCGATTATTGACGATGCTGAAATGCTGTGGCTGAGCTGATCACCTTTTTTAATACATTTCTGGGGCAAGGGGACAGGAATTTTAAAGATGCCGTCGACGAGTAAATATTCCGGGGAAGTGTCAAGGTTTTCAACTGCTTTTTTCATTGCCTCCAGGGATGCATTCAGGATGTTAAATTCATCAATGTATGAGTGGGAAACAACACCTATCCCTATAGATTCTGCTACTTTATTAATTTCAGAAAAGGCTTTTATCCTAGCCTTTTCAGTCATTTTTTTTGAATCTTTGATACCGGGGAGGGTAACTCCTGAGGGTAAAACTACCGCTGCCGCGACAACAGGACCTGCCAGGGGACCTCTGCCAACTTCATCGACTCCGGCAATGATGCTGTAGCCCTGTTCAAGGGCTGTTGATTCAAAGAATAATGGATCAACAGCCTCATCAGGATTAAAATCTTGGAATAAAGGCAAGTTTTTGCTGGTTTTTACCAATTTTTTGGCCGGAATATCTACCTTTTTTCTTTAATTCGGGCAGCTTTACCTTTCAGCTTTCTCATATAGTAGAGTCTGCCTCTTCTGACTCTACCTCTGGAAACAACTTCGATTTTATCAATAGTGGGTGAGTGAAGAGGAAAAATTCTTTCAACACCAATACCATATGAGATTTTTCTTACCGTAAATGTTGCACCGGTCGTTCCTCTTCTTTTTCGGATAACGAAACCCTGAAAGACCTGTATTCTTTCCTTTTCACCTTCTTTTATTCTGGCATGAACTTTAATTGTATCCCCGGCCTTGAAGTCAGGGATATCTACTCTCATTTGTTCTCTTTCAATGTTTTCGATAATGTTAGACATTATATCCTCCTGAAATCCAGTGATTATTTATCACTGATAAGTCTATAGAAATACTGCTTTTTTCATTGAAAAGCAGTTTGTTATTTTAAAAGTAATCTCCGGTCAGGCGATCAATAATAATCCCTGCAGCAGCCCTTACCGAGAGGTGATTATATTCACTGTTTCCTTTAATCGCCTTAAGAATAAAATCGGCACTGTCAAGAGCATCTACATGAAGACCCCATGCAGTACCGAATAGCAGTAAAACCGCTTTATCACTGTTAATAATCTCTTTTGCTTTGCTGAAAGTGATAGAGTCTGTTAAATCTGATGCGCATGTAGCTATTGTAACAGGTCTTTCTCCTTCAATATCAACTATCTTATTTACAGCGTCCTCAATCAAGGCGGTTATCTCTATTACCTCAATTGCCTCTTTTCTGTCAACATTATAACTGGCCCCAAATCCCGATTTCCAGTGATTTATCAGGCTTTTTATGAAATCCTGCTGATCTGTAAGAGGCGTAATAACAAAAAACTTTTTTGCACCATATGTCCTTGAAAGCCTTGATATATCATGGAGGTCAAGGTTCGTTACGGCTGAGGCGATTTTTTCCCTGTTTTTATTGTATACGGGGTAATGAACTAATCCTGTATAAAGCCTCATTTATATAACAACTGTCCTGACATTTTTAAAATACATGAACCGGTATATACTCAAGATTTAAAAATGTCCTTATTTTTTAGGGTTGATAATATTTCCCTGTCCTCTTTAGTGAGTGCAGCCCTTTCCAAAAGGTCGGGCCTTTTTAAGCCTGTACGCAGCAATGCCTGTTCTCTTCTCCATCGTCTGATCTTTTCATGGTCGCCAGACAGAAGCACTTCAGGCACCTCCTTGCCATTGAATATCCTTGGCCTTGTGTACTGTGGATGTTCCAGCAGGCCATCTTCAAATGAATCTTCTTTGTTGGAATTATTACATCCCAAAACACCAGGCACAAGCCTTGATACCGCATCAAAAAGAATTAAGGCTCCGAGTTCACCGCCACTTAAAACATAATCCCCTACAGACAGCTCCATATCCACATGATTGGATATTATCCGCTCATCAACCCCTTCATATCTGCCGCATATCAGCGTTATCTGGTCATACTCTGCAAGTTTCCAGGCCATGGCCTGATCAAATTTTACACCCTGTGGCGAAAGCAAAATAGATGTTGATCTCGCATCCATATCGATTGATTTTAGCGCCCTGTAGATCGGTCCGGGTTTCATGACCATACCGCTTCCGCCGCCGAAGGGTCTGTCATCAGTGATTTTATGCTTCCCCCTGGCAAAAGAGCGTATGTCAATAACATTAACGCTCAAGATGCCCTTTTTTATGGAACGTCCAATGACACCTTCATCGAGGAAAGGGAAAATCAGTCCGGGAAACAGAGTTAGAATATTAAACTTCATTTAGATCAAGCAGCCCGTCCATTGCTGAAATAATCATTTCCCCTTTATCCAGATCAATCTTTTTTACTACTTCATGTATGGCAGGTATAAGAAATTCCGAATCATTCTGTTTAACAACATAAACATCATTACTTCCGGTGGGGATAATTTCTTTGATAATACCCAGGTATTTGCCTGTGTCCAGATAAACCTTAAGATTGATTAGCTCAAACCAGTAATATTCGTCATCACTGTTCCTTGTCAGGTAGTCTTTTTCAATAAGGATATCTGCACCCCTAAAATTATCTGCCTTTTTAAATGTGTCTATTCCCTCGACACGCATCAGAAAGATATTTTTATGAGATTTAACATCAAGAACCGGATATTCAACCGGTTCCTGATTATCCTGTTTAAAAAAAACCGTTCCTGAATGTGAAAAAGAATCAATAGTACGGGCATAGGACCAGACTCTTAACAGTCCTTTAAACCCGTGCGGTTTAATTACTTTTCCAACAAGGAGCAGTTTTTCAGAGGAAACTCTGTTCAAGCTATTCAATTATTTCCAGAACAGATCTCTTTTTAAGTTTTGTGGAAGATGCACTGAGAATTGTCCTCATTGCGCGTGCTGTTCTTCCCTGTTTTCCGATAACCTTTCCAAGGTCCTCTTTGGCAACCTTGAGTTCAATAACTGAGGTCTGTTCACCCTCTATTTCGGTGACGATTACTTCTTCAGGTTTGTCTACTAACGCTTTAGAAATATATTCGATCAAGTTCTTCATTTCCATAAAGTTCCCTCCTTGGATTCAACAGAACATCACGTCAGTTTGTAGTTGCAGAAACCTTAAATCCCTCTTTTTTTAAAATCGCCTTGACAGAATCCGAAGCTAATGCCCCGTTTTCAAGCCATTTGTTTACCTTTTCATGGTCAAGATTTATTTCAGCAGGTTCTTTCATCGGATTATAGAATCCGAGAATATCAAGAAATCTGCCATCTCTTGGCGCTTCAGAATCGGCCGCTACTACCCTGTAATATGGTTTCTTTTTTGAACCTTTTCTCGTCAATCTAATTCTAACAGCCATGTTTTTAGCTATCACCCCCTAAAAATAAAAAATTATATAAAATTTGCTAATCAACCGAACAATCCCGGCAGATTTGGCATCCCTTTACTGGTTATTTTTTCCATCATCTTTTTCATTTGAGCAAAATTCTTAAGAAGACGGTTTACATCCTGAACTTTTGTACCACTTCCTGTGGCAATTCTTTTTCTTCTGCTTCCATTAATTATTTTATAGTTTGTTCGTTCTTTTTTAGTCATCGAGTCAATTATTGCTTCTATTTTAACAAGTTCTCTCTCATCCGGTTTCAGGTTCTTGAGCTGCTTAATTTGTCCCATACCGGGTATCATACCAAGTAATTGATCTAAAGGGCCAAGTTTTTTAACCTGAGTAAGCTGTTTTTTAAAATCTTCAAGGTCAAATTTTTTCTTTTTAAGCTTTTTTTCCAGTAAGATTGCTTCTTTTTGATCAAAATCTTCCTGGGCTTTTTCTATGAGAGAGAGCACATCCCCCATTCCAAGAATTCTTGATGCCATCCGGTCGGGGTAAAATGCCTCAAGCGCATCGAGTTTTTCGCCAACTCCAATAAATTTAAGAGGTTTACCAGTTACTGCCTTGATTGAAAGGGCCGCCCCGCCCCTTGCATCACCTTCCATTTTTGTCAGGATAATACCTGTAACATCAAGTGTCCGGTCAAATTCTCCTGCAACATTTACGGCATCCTGGCCAGTCATTGCATCAGCTACAAACAGGATTTCAACCGGACGAATCTTATTTTTAATTGAAACCAGCTCGTCCATGAGGACTTCATCGATATGAAGTCTACCTGCGGTATCAATAATTATAATATCAGAGCCGCTTCTTCCTGCCTGCGATAATGCGTTAATACATATATCTACAGGGCTGAGTTCTTTGTCTGAAGAATAAACCGGGATGTTAATCTGGGCTCCCAGCTTTTTTAACTGATCAATTGCTGCCGGTCTGTACACATCAGCCGGTACCAAAAAGGGATTTCTCCCCTGTTTTCTTAAGTGAAGGGCCAGTTTACCGCAGGTTGTTGTTTTACCTGAACCCTGAAGCCCGACCAGCATTATCACAAAGGGTGTCCTGCCAGTGAGTTGAAGTTCCTGTATGGAACCACCCATCAGTTCGGCAAGTTCTTCATTGACTATTTTTATGACCTGTTGCCCGGGAGTTAAACTTTCAAGTACTTCCTTGCCAACCGCCCGATCCCGTATGTTGTTAATCAGGTCTTTTACTACTTTATAGTTTACATCGGCTTCAAGAAGCGCCAGACGGACTTCTTTGAGGGCATCCTGAATATTCTTTTCACTTAGTTTGCCGTGCCCTCTTACTTTTTTAAAAACCAGATTCAGCTTTTCAGATAAATTATCAAACATAATATTGTATTAAACCGCCAAAGTAGTAAACGCATAGAATAGAAGGTAAGAAGGTATTTTGTCAATAAAAAAATCGGCCTATTTGCTGTATATACATAAAATAAAAAGAAATATTAAATAATGCGACATATCCTAGCATATTTTTAAATATATATAAAATATTAATTTAAATGATTTATAAATAATATTATTCTTACATCTGTAAGAGATGAACACTTTGAGTGACTTTTGTACTTTTTTTTGTTAATGATCTGCACTTAATTAAAATGTAATGAGGGAATATGAAAGAAGAAATCAAAATAGAGATTGAGGATCTAAGGGAAAAAATAAAGTATCATAATAATCGGTATCACGTTCTTGATAATCCTGAAATACCTGATTTTGAATATGATAAATTATTCAGAAGATTATTGCTCCTGGAAAAAGATAATCCGGAATTTATTACTCCTGATTCACCAACTCAAAAGGTAGGCGCCGAACCCTTAAAAACATTTGATGCAGTTAAACACAGCCAGCCCATGTTGAGCCTCGAAAATGCCTTTTCTGATGAGGATATATTAGATTTTGATGCCAGATTAAAAAAATTGAACAATGACAGTTCCCCGATTGAATATGCTGTGGAACCTAAAATGGATGGGCTTGCAATTGAGCTTGTCTATGAAGGCGGGAAACTGACTGTTGCCTCAACAAGGGGCGACGGATACACAGGTGAAAATGTTACGGCCAATATTAAAACTATACTTACTGTCCCTTTAAATCTCGTTAGTCTGACGAATGATGACATACCTCGATTACTCGAAGTGAGAGGGGAGGTATATATGGAAAAAAAGGATTTTGAGAATCTGAATCAGACAAGAAAAGATGAAGATCTGCCTCCTTTTGCCAATCCCAGAAACGCGGCTGCGGGATCCCTGAGACAGCTTGATCCGAAGGTTACTGCAAAACGTAGACTTAACATGTTTTGCTATGGAACCGGTGTTGTATCAGATTACAGGGCTGTTACATATTACGAAACAATGTTGTTTTTACAAAGTATGGGACTCCGGGTAAACCGCCCGAGCATCAGGATCTGTTCCGATGTCACTCAAGTTATTGAATACTGTCATCAGCTTGAAGAAAATAGGGATGATTTTCCATTCGAGATAGACGGGGCTGTGATAAAGGTTAACCAAATTGCACTACAGGAAAAATTTGGCCTGAAGTCAAGAAGCCCGAGGTGGGCGATTGCATATAAATTCAAACCGGTTCAGGCTATTACAAAGATCAGGAATATAGAAGTTCAGGTTGGTCGAACAGGGGCATTAACACCCGTGGCATTTCTTGAACCTGTCGAAATTGGTGGAGTCACTGTAAGACGCGCGACATTAAACAACCAGAAAGAAATTGATAAAAAAGACATAAGAATATTTGATACAGTCCTTATTCAACGGGCAGGAGATGTGATACCTGAAGTAGTTGAAAGCATAAAATCCAGGCGAACGGGGATTGAAAAAATATTCAGGATCCCGGAAAATTGTCCGGTATGCAACAGCCAGGTTTTAAAGAAAGAAAATGAGGCCGTAGCCAGATGTCCTAATAAAAAATGCCCTGCTCAGCTTAATGCCGGATTAAAACACTTTGTATCCAAAGGTGCAATGGATATTGACGGGCTTGGCGATAAGATAATCACCCAACTGATTGACAAGGGTTTTGTAAAGCAGGGAGCGGATATTTACAGGCTTGACCAGGAAAAACTTCTCCTGCTTGATAAAATTGAAGAAAAGTCAGCAAATAATATTCTTTCTGCCATTGAGGCCAGTAAGAAAACTACATTGCCAAGGTTAATATTTGCCCTTGGGATAAGACATGTTGGTGAACATGTTGCCGCAGTTCTCGCTGATCATTTAAAAAGTATCGACGCAATAAAGGGAACAAATGAAGATGACCTGTTGTCTATTAAGGAAATAGGCCCGCAGATTGCCGAAAGCGTGGTTACTTTTTTTTCAGATGAGGAGAATATAAATCATATAAACAGCCTGATTAATGAAGGAATTCGGTTTGAAGATATAGAAACCGGAAAAGAATCACCTGTTACCGGAAAGGCTATTGTTGCGACTGGTTCTTTAAGCCGGATGACGCGTGAGGAATTCAGGGATTTTATTATCAAAAATGGAGGCCGGCTTTCTTCTTCAGTCGGAAAAGGAACGGATATTCTTGTTATTGGTGAAAATCCCGGGTCAAAACTTGATAAGGCCAGAGATATGGGCATTGAGATTATTGAAGAAGGAGAATTTTTCAGCATGTTTTCATAATATAGTGTTTTTCCATAATTAAAAGTGAGGAATAATTTATGGAAAATGTCAGCGTTCACCTTATTGTGGAAGGAAGGGTCCAGGGGGTCTGCTACAGGGACTCAACACGGATTAAAGCAGCTAAGCTTGAAATCAGAGGCTGGGTAAAGAACAGACGAGACGGGAATGTGGAAATTGTTGCTGAAGGCTCTGAAGCAAATATTCGAAAATTTGTTGAGTGGTGCCATGAAGGCCCACCCTATGCAGTTGTGAGTAAAATAGCTGAATCTATCCGGGAATTCAGAAATGAATTTGATTCATTTAATATTGTATTTTAATTATGAAACTGTTAAGCACTACCGGATAAAAAAAATTGTTTATGGAGGATTATAATAAATGAAAACAGGTAATATCAGGAGATTATTAATTCTGGTTATGCTGATTGTATTAATCTCTACATTTGCATGCAGTGCGGGTCGGGATGTATATGAAGTCAGTTCATTAGCTGCTGATTCGATTTCAAATATGATTTTTCCTGATAATAAACCGGTATTAAAGAAAAAAATATTGGTGACGCCTGTTATCAACAAAACAGGATTCAGTGCATCCCAGGCTGAAGAAATCAGACAGGATTGCATTTCATATCTTTCAAAGGACAAATATCTTATTATCACCTCATTGAAAAAATGGGGAGATAACGATGCATCATCTTTTTTGGAACAATATGGAACAGTTTTAAATCAGGCATATGCGAAAGCAGCCGAGGAAATGGGTATGAATATCCTTTTGGCATGTATTATCCATCCCATAGAAGTTACTAAAAAAAGGACGGGTGTATGGCCACTCAGGAAAGACAGCTATAATGTCATGATATCTATCAGTATCAATGCGCTGGATGCTGTAAATGGTACACTTATTGTATATAATGAGAAAACTGAAAACATTAACTTTGATGTAACAGATTCAGGAGAAAGCAATAACTGGACTCCTGATTATAACATGCTTAGAAGCGAAATATCATCTATGACTAAAAAACTATGTTCTTCATTTGTTGACAGACTCAGAAGACAGTACTGGCAAAGCAAGGTAACTGTTGACAGCGACAACCTTGTAATTAACGCGGGAAAGGCTATAGGCATCAATGAAAATACTGTATTTGAGGTTTTTAAAAAAGGTGACCGAATTGATACGCTCGCTGATGGAGAATATTATATTTTCGGTGAAAAAATAGGCGAAACAAGGCCCAGGTCTATCTCAGAAAACAAAACTGTTCTCGCTGCGAATATAAATGGAGAACTGGAAGATGCCGCTTTTGTGAGGGTGAAGAGACATAATGACTAAATAATATTTCATGATCAGGCCGTGGACAGCATTTCCTTTGCATGAGCTATGGCCTGATCCGAAACCACACGTCCTCCCATTAAGCGTGCGATTTCATTTATCCTTTCATCACTGGTAAGCTCCGAAATAAAGGTTTGGGTGCGCCCGTCTTTTATGTCTTTTTTAACCAGAAAGTGATTCATGCCTTTACTTGCTATTTGCGGAAGGTGCGTTATGCAGAGTATCTGGTGATATTGAGAAAGCTCCCGGATTTTCTCACCGACTTTTTCAGCAGTTGCTCCGGCGATCCCTGCGTCAACTTCATCAAAAATAATGGTTTCTACAGAGGTTTTTCTTGCAAGAATTGTCTTTAAGGCCAGCATGATCCTTGATAATTCACCACCGGATGCTATTTTTGAAAGTGGTTTCAGGTCTTCACCTAAATTTGTTGAGATCATAAACTCGATCCTGTCATATCCGTCAGGACCTATTTTGTGTAATAAATCTGATGTATTTATTTCTTCCGGTGGAATACCATTATAAAACTTTACCTCAAATTTCGTCCCTGACATCTCCAGTTGATTAAGTTCGGATTCTACGGATTTTTTCATTTCCGATGAGACTTTTTTTCTTTCCCCTGAAAGGTTGCTCGCCTCTTTTAATAATTGTCCTGAGGTTATATCCAGCTTTTTTCTGTATTCTCCAAGTTCTTTTTCAAGCTCATCCGTATCATTGACCTGCTGGGAGAGTTTTTCTCTGAAATCCAGAATATCTTTAAGTTCATTGCCATATTTCCTTTTCAGCCTGTTTATAAGCTGAAGTCTTTCTTCCACCTGATCCAGCCTTGCCGGATCCATGATGATGTCGTCCTTCAGATCGCCAAGCTGAAATGATACATCTTCAAGCTCTGCCTTTATAGACTCAAGCGTTTCGGCGAGGTTCGATAGCCTGTTATCATATGGAGAGCCCGTTCTTATTTCTTTAAGACATAATGATGTTTCAGACAGGACAGAGTCTTCTTTTTCATATATCCTGTAATAGGAACCGGTCATTATATCTTTTATCAGTTCCGCATTTTTAAGACGTTTTTTTTCTTCTTCCAGTTCTTTGTCTTCATTGTCCTTTATTACCGCATTATCTATTTCACTTATCTGAAACAGTGATAATTCCTGTTTTTCCCGCCGACTGGATATTTCTGTTTCAAGCTGTTTAATTTTTTTCTTATGTGATTCATAATCAAAATATAGTTCAGCCAGCCTGTTTCTGGAACTGCTCAGACTGCCAAGATCATCAAGAAGCAGCAGGTGGTTATCCTGCTTTAGCAATACCTGATGTTCGTGCTGGCCCGAAATACTGATAATCATCATACCTATGACAGAAAGGGTTTGAAGATTTGTAATAGAGTTGTTGACGGTTATTTTATTTCGGCCTTCCTTTGAAATGGTCCGCTTTATAAGTATTTCGCCATTAAAGGGTATGCTGTTATCAGACATGAATTTTGACAGGTAATTATTTTCCGGCTGATGAAAAAGCGCCTCGACCCTTGCTTCCTGAGCTCCGCTTCTTACCAGGTCAGAGGAGGCCCTTGCCCCTAAGATCAGGTTGACCGCATTTATAATTATGGATTTTCCAGCACCTGTTTCACCTGAAAGGATATTAAGACCTGTTTTAAATTCTATTTCGAGGTGACTGATGATGGCAAAGTCGGAGATGATGAGTTGCGATAGCATATTCCAGCCTGTTATATCTGCTCCCAGGTTACCCTCAGGACCTCTTCATATGTGGTTGTTCCATCGAGTAATTTTTTTATTGCATTTTCTCTTAGGGTTACCATGCCTTCTTTTCTGGCCTTTTCCCTTATTTTTCCTATGTCGGATTCCTGAGTAATCAATGTTTGTACAGGTTCAG
>JASFHE010000112.1:0-12962 GCA_050123415.1 Desulfobacteraceae bacterium
CTTTTGTTGGTACTTAATTTCTTTTCAGCCCTGTCCAGGTCTTTGATCGAAATCTCCCTGTTCGATGCAAGGATGATCAGATCGTTCCTGCTTGCCATAAATACCCGGCATTGCTTAAACTCCTGTTGCACGGTATTGAGGATCATTCCCAGCATGGACGGATCCGTGGCATAAATCTGGGCCCACTGCACCAGCATTCCCTCCGGGATCAGGTGTTCCCGGACAAGCTTGTAGAATTCCTGCGTGAATAGCAAGTCCACCCCTGTAACCCACGGGTTGCTTGGCTCGGATATGATAATATCCCATTTTTTCCCGCTCCTTCCCATGATGCGAAAAGCATCGCCGATATGGATCCTGCCTTTCGGATTCCTGTCAAACCCGTAGGTGGATTCCCGAAACAGGGGAGGGCCTCCACGACAGACGGGGGAAATCTCGGCAACATCAATGCCGTCAACTTCCGGGTAAAGGGTCAACTCCCCTGCAGTTACCCCTGTGCCAAGGCCGATCACCATTATGTCTTTCATTTTTTCCGACAACAGGCACGGAATATGAGCGGAAAGCTTGAGCGTGTAGATATCGGCTATGGTCGAAGAGTCCGACTTTCCGTTTACCATGATGCTTCTGGGCTTTTCGGTAAACAGGGGATGATCCGGGTATTCCATGACGGCGACGGTTGCACCCGGATCGTCTTTATAAAATTTCAACTTCTTTTGCCTGTGAAACTGCTCGAAAAAACGTTTCGGGCTTTCAAAGGAATAAGCCAGGGGAGACCTGATGCGAAAGGTTCCCTCCATGAAATTTTCTTCATTATAAAAAGGAGTATTTAATGCAAGGAGAAAAATCAGTATCCCCATAAACGCGGATGGCAGAAAATATCTCCATGACAGGTACCAGCCGGCGATACATGTGGAAATGGCGGCAAATACGGCTGCTGACAAAAAAACACCGGCATTATTTAAAAAAAAGTAAAGAATAATGCCGCCGATCAGGCTTCCGGCCAGGTTTCCCGCGCAGTTCCATGAGAAAAGAGCGCCGGAATCGCTTCCCACCTTTTTCAATTCCCTCTTTATCTCGTGAAACGTTATAGGCACGGTTGCCCCCATGAGGCCTGCCGGCAGGATCAGGACGCAGACAAGCAAAAGGAATACCAGCAGGTAATACCCCCAAAAGCCGGCAATATTCGACTGAAACGTTATTCTTATAACATGGGCCCAGTAAGGCCATGTATCAAGTGAAATGTAAATGAAAAGGAGCAACAGGGTAATGAAAAGCTGATTGATAAACAGCAGGTTCGCCGGGATCCGTTTCAGCCCGGTTACCAGATAACTGCCCACAGCTATTGAAAGGATGAAAACGGATACGACCAGGGTATAGGAATAGGAAGAACTCCCGAGGGAGAGATTGCTTATTCGAATTATGACGTTTTCAAGCGTCATGACATAAAAACCGCTCAGGAAGGCGATCACATACAGGGCCCGCGATGGAAGGCCCGGAGCATCCCGATCTCTTTCAACAGTCTTCTCCACGGCTCCGGAGGCTTTTGTTTCCCCGGCGGTCTTAGACAACAGGTAAAAAAACATTCCGGCCCCCAGATTCAGGCAGGCGGTGTCCGTCATGGTGGATGGGAGGCCGTATTGAGGAATAAGATAGAATCCGGCTATGAGCGTCCCTGTAAATGCGCCCCCGGTGTTTATGGCGTAAACCCTGGCATGTACCCCGGTGGCCTCCGTGATACTTCTTGAAATACCCCGGGTCAGAAACGGGATGGTGGCCCCCATGCACACGGTGGGGATGCCCATGAGCAGGGCCGAGCATACAACGCCCTGGACGATGATGGCGAATGGAATGGAAAAGCTCCAGGATACTGTGATCAGTTCCGTTACTTTAAAGATATAGGGAAAAAAGAAGCACCAGGCGCCAATGATTGCTTCAAGCAGTGCATATACCCTGAAATGGTTTTTCACACGTTGCGTTAATCTTCCGCAAAGATAATAACCCAGGGACAATCCTCCCAGGAAGGTACCGAGAATAATTGCCGTGGCTGCCGTGTCGCTTCCGAAAAGCCTGCCCAGGTATTTTTGCCACGCTACCTGGTAGATCAGGCCCGCGGCGCCTGTCGCAAATACGAATATATACAGTGCAATGGATATAATCCTGTTTCGCATAAGAAGATTTCCCTAAAAAAAGCAGGGCCACAAGCGGCCCTGCTTTTTATGTTTGATGAATGACCGGTTTTTCCACCGGCCACTCACTGCATATCAATTGAGTGTTTTTCGCTAATTGAGATGTAAGTTTACATGTTTAGCCTTTTCTTCTCCTGATGCCCATAAGCCCCAGAAGTCCTGAACCAAGCAGCCATACCGCGCCCGGGATGGGCACGGGATTCGCTCCGAATGCATCAAGGAAAGTTGCGTTGCCGTGGGTATACCAGTCCTCCTCCTCGTATCCGGTTTGCAACCAGATGTAGTTGTAGACGCCCGTGGCGGGATCGAGAGTCGCCAACTGGCCGGTTTCGGGATCAATGATCTTCAGGTTATCCATATCAATGGTCAGGTATGTGTGCGACCATGCGCTGAAACCGCCGTTGTTGAATGCCGTTCCGTCATATAAGGTTCCGTCCTGGTTCTCGTAGTAGGTGATGATGTCCTCAGGACTCGGGTTCAAAATATAACCGTTTGGCTCGCCGCTCCAGCTCGACACCAGGGTCCAGTCCGCTATGTTGCTCGATGCGGTTTCGGATACATAGACCTTTACCTGTCCATGGGATCCAAACGGCTCATCGAAACCATAGCCGAGGCCGTAGACCACCAGGTCGTAGCCCATTCCCGACAGGACAGCCTCGTCGGTAACGTCATAGTTGACAGGTCCGCCGGTGGCGACAACGCCGTCATGGGTAAAGGATGTTCCCATTTTAACGATCACATTGCCAGAGCCTTCCCAGGGAGCACCCTTTGGCCCCCAACCCACCGCATACTGGTCGTAGGCACCCAGTACCCGGTCGGGATTGGGATTTGGGGTCTGATATAAAGTTCCCGGATCGTTCAACCAGTTCATGTTCATGCTCGGGGCATGATTATTGGCGATGCCATCGGGCGTAGGGGTCATATTGACTACCTGGTCGGCCCAGGTAAATGCCATTGCCGCACCGCTTGTGGCTGCCACTAAAAATAAAGCAGCAGCTAAAATCATTATTTTTTTCATTTTAATACCTCGCTTTGTATTAATGTTAATAAGTATTATTATTTTCACCAACTTTTTATTCTTTTATTTCATCACCTCCTTTTTCTATTATCTCATTGTGGTTATGCTTTTTTCCTCAGTCCCACCAGTCCCAACAGACCGGAGCCCAGCAGCCAGACCGCTCCCGGCACGGGCACTGCACGGGCTTCGACGGCGTCTATAAACAAGGCGCGGCCGTTGTTGCTTTCAGCCCCTGTATATTGATTGATGAAGTGGCCGCCGTCACCCAGCTCGAACTTGAGGTAGCGGGCTGTCTCCAGACCCCCGTCGGACAGGTCGCCCCAGAGAAACTGCCCATATTGCCCGGGGCCCGAGGTATAGTCCATGTTGGGATTGCCGATCCAGGCGCCTTCCACATAACCGGTGTACTCGGACAACAACACCCACTGGCTCTCATCTCCGGTGATGGTGACTTCACCCAGGGGGCCGGGGCCGTCGGGATCGGCTACGCTGATGGTGGGATTGTAGTCGGCGGTGGCCGCATAGATATTGATCGTGCCGCGCTCGGCGGAAAAGGCTTCGTTGAAGCAGAAACCGAAGCCGTGCACCATGAAGTCGATGCCGCCGTAATTGACTTCATTGCCCAGTCTGTTTTGTCCGATCACATCGTCGTTACCGTTGACGATATCCCTGTCAAAGGCCACTACCAGGCTGCCGCCGGAAGCATTCCCGCCGTACCCGGAAGTGTTGCGGTCGGGGGCGCCGAGGAAATTTTCATAATTGATCGCACCCGGCTGAATTATGCCGGTACCGGACCAATTCTGGTCCGGGCCCTGGATCACGGTAACGTCATCGTTGTCCCGGGTGTCTACCGCAACCGGCCTGCCGTTACCGTTATCTCCCCAGAGATTGACAGTCTGGTCGGTGACGTAATAATAACTCGCGCCGGCAGCGCCGGCCCACTGGCTGTTGTTAAATACTCCTTCACCATACTCCCAGGCCATGGCGCTTGTGGCCGTAACAGTTAATAATAACAATGCGCCCAATCCACTAATTACTCTTTTCATTTTGTTTTTCCTTTCCGTAATATTCGATTTTTGTTTTACTTTTTGACACCTCAATCGAACGCTTTTGCCCGATTGAGATATAAGTTCAGCCTTTTTTTCTCCTGATGCCGATAATCCCTATAAGTCCTGAACCAAGAAGCCATACCGCTCCCGGGACTGGTACGGGGTTGGCTCCTAATGCATCCAGGAAGCTCGCGTTGCCGTGGGTTAACCCGTCATCCTCATAATATCCGGCTTCAAACCAGATGTAATTGTATTCGCCTGTAATCGGATCGAGCTCCATCAGCTCGCCGGTGGCGGGATCAACGATCTTAGGGTTATCTAGATCAATGGTCATGTATGTGTATGCCAAAGCGCCGAATCCGCCGTTGTTGAATGACACTCCGTCTTTTATCGTCCCGTCCCGGTTCTCAAAGTAGTCTTCGCCCGGGGTGCCGTTTGGGTTACCGCTCCAGCTCGACACCAGGATCCAGTCATTTATGTCGCTCGACAGCGTTTCGGCCACATAGACCTTTATCTGGCCATGGGCGGTGAACGGCGTATCAAAACCATAGCCGAGGCCGTAGATCACCAGATCGTAGCCCATCCCTGACAGAACCGCCTCGTCGGTAACGTCATATTCAACAGGTCCACCGGCAACAATGCCGTCATGGGTAAAGGCTGTTTTCATCCTGACTATTGCATTGGCAGCTCCTGTCCAGTCACGACCCAGGGGTCCCCAACCCACCGCATACTGATCTCGCGGGCCCAGTAACCGGTCGGGATTGAGGATGGGGTCGGGATCCGGCGGAGTGCCACCCTCAGGATCAGACAGCCAGTTCATGTTCATACTAGGTGCATAATTCGGAGTGCCATCGGCCGTCGGACTCATATTGACTACCATGTCGGCATAGGTAAATGCTGCCATAGCCATACCGCTTGTGGCTGCCACCAAAAATAATGCGACAGCTAAAATAATTATTTTTTTCATTTTGCCCATCACTTTCTTAGATTGATGTTATTAATACCATTATTCTATTTATATAATTTAATTAGAAATATCTAACCCGTAAGGCCATTTAACTTGTCTTTGAGGCCAAATTACCCTGAGTGTAATGCAGAAATTGTTCAAAAGAGCTGTTTTCTGACAGGCAATATCTACCGGATCATATGCCGGATTTTTTCCGCCACATGCGTTATAAGCCTGTTAAAATTTCAGTCGTCGGCAGCCATACAAAATCTATTCTTCATCTTATTTTAAACTCTGCCCTCAATATTTAACCGTAACCTTGCCGAAAATGGTCCGTCCGGGTGTATTGTGCATGGCTGTTTCCTGCCAGGCCTCATCGAAAATATCCTTGGCTTCCAGAGCAAGATTCAGATATCGGCCTATGTCTTTGACGATCTTGATATCAAGAGTTGTGTAGGCATCCAGCTTGATAGTGTTTTCGATATCATAGTAACGAGGACCTGAGTAACGCACGGAAACATTAAACTTTGCAATACCGGGATGAAACCACTCAACCCCCAGGTTGGCCTTGTGCTCGGCCTGATCGGGAAACCGGCGATCCTCCAGGCGCTTGTTGTCGTAGTTGTGGTGCTTGTCTTCAAACCGTATGACTTCGGAAATATTCAGTGTATAATTGGCATACAATCGCAATGTATCGGTGGGAAAGATATCTGCCGCCACCTCGATCCCTCTGGAAACCGCTTCCTCGATATTTTCCCAGCGTACCGAAACGGATGAATAGGCAGGATCAGCCGCACTGACCTCCTGCATCCAATCCTTAATATCGTTATAGTAGGTGGTAAACTGGACAGAGGCCCACTCTCCTATCCGCTTTTCCATACCTATTTCATAGTCCATGGCATATTCCGTGCCCAGGTAGGGATTTCCGATTATGGTCTTACCCGGCGGCCTCTCATAGTCGCCTAACAGGTAAGAGAGCGGAGCAAAAGTTGAGCTCCGGGATACGCCCATCCGCAGCATGGTGCTTTTATTTATGTCCCAGGTAATCCCGATCCACGGATCGATCTGTGTGTCACTCAGGGAATCGACTTCATAGGGAATATATTCAAACCGGTTTTCATAGAAAAAGTCAAAGGTCTCGACACCCCGGTACCGGACACCTGCATCAACCGTCAGGCTACCGATCCTTAATGTGTCCTGCAGGGTTATACCCCAGCGGTACTGTTCGGCCTGGGAAATACTTATGGTTTCATTGGTAAGCCCATCATACAGCCTGTTCTCAAGAATTGCATATCGATGGTCAGTAGTAAACTTGATGGTATTGTGCTTACCTGCATCAAAGGCCATTGAGACCATGCCGCCATAATCATTGAGCGGAATATCACTCTTGTTTCCCTGTACAAGCCAGGTCTGTTTGCCCTGCTCTGCATCCATATCCGGCGAGGGAAGCACGGGCTGGGAAAATTCCACGGTTTCATCCAGAATAAAAAGATTACCTGCAAGGTCAAAAAGGCCGAAAAGACCTTTATTCTCGAACTCAAGGTTCAGGCGGTTGCGTAACTGGTTGATATACCCGTACCGGTAGCCGATATTGCTGTCGTTTTTCCACCATGTATAGCCTGCGTTGAAACGGAAATTTTCGCCCAGCAAGCCGCTCAATGAAGCGGTTACCGTATCCGCCTCCCTGGTCTGTTTTTCAAGGGAAACCAGGTAATTATCCTTGACAGACCATCCTTCCGCCGGATTGTTCCACGAAAGCAGGTTCTGGTTCATGGATTCCACACGGTCGGCGATCCAGTAATCGCTCCAGGCAAAATAGCCGTTACTGTCAAAATGTGTATAGCCTGCCCCGATATTGAACCGGTCGGTTAGTTTGCCACCGGCTCCGAAATCCACGGACCGGGTGTTATAGGTACCGTATGTAACTGAGAGGTTCGCATGGGGTTTGGCCTCTGTCTTGCGGGTCACAATGTTGATAACTCCGCCCATTGCCCCCTTGCCGGATACCGAACCCGCAGCACCGCGAATTACCTCTACCCGCTCTACCGTATCAAGCGGAATTTCGTTGTGTAGTGTTTCGCCGCAGGAGATGCGGTCAACAGGCATACCGTCCTTTAAAAACAAGGTAGCCCGTGAGCTTGCAAACCCGCGCATACGAACGCGGCTTGCATGTCCGAAAACACCCTGGGGTTTCCACACCTCCAGCCCGGCTGATGTACGCAACAATTCATCAACCGTGGTGGCTGAGGCAGCCTCGATATTTTCGCGGGTAATTATTGTAATGCTGTTGGATTTATCCAGAAGTTCAGGAGAAATTACAGAGCCGGTAACCGTGATGGGATCCATTCTCATAATATCGGTTGTCTCTTTGGTATCATTCGTTTCTTCTCCATTGTCTTCAGCAAGTACGCTTCGGCATAAAAGCAAAGAGAGGGAGAGCAGCAGGAAAAAAAGATAGCTTCTGATAGTCTTCATCTGTTTCTGTTCAAATCTGATATATCAGTAAAAAATGTTCCATATAAAATATGCGAACGGGACGCCTATTACATCGTCCCGTAATTCTATCAAAACCGGTCAGAAGAGTATTCTCTGATCAGACCTTGATTAACGCAAAGCTCCGAGACCATCCGGCGTAAAATAACTTAAAGCCGTTTTCTCTGGTTTATTAATGAAAATGTGTCTAAACCAGGAAATATTTATTTCAATTACCATAATATATTAGAGAGATCTAATCCGAAAAGACAAAAAAAAAGCGGTTAAGGCTTTTTTCTAAATTGATATATGGCTTTTTGAAAGAAATTAATTTCTTATGATTTTTTCATAGCAAGAGATTTTTTTAAACGTGAAGGAGTCACATTAAATTCCCTGGAAAAGGCCTTGGTAAAGTGGCTGAAACTGTTGTATCCCACTTCCATTGCAATTTCCGTCACATTCATTCCCCCGTTTTTAAGAAGATGCATTGCCTTTTCCATACGTTTTTTCCTCAAATAAACATAGGGTGGAACGCCGACGGCCTTTGGAAAGATATTTTTTAACTTGGATGTACTCATTCCCACCATATTGGCGAGTTGTGACAAACGGGGCGGAGATTCCAGATTATTTTCAAGAATGATCATGGCCCTTTGAAGAGCCCTGTGGTCATCAACATCTATTCCCGAATCATGGTCAGGATGCAAAGTACCAAAGCACATCCATAAAAGTTCAAGGATCTTTGACAGTATAAACAGATCCGGCACCTTATTAAGTGTGACGGAATCATTCAACAGGCCGATGACCCCGGACATGGGAATAGTAATCTCCCTGATCAGGGGGACTGATTCTCCTCCTGTCTCCTGACCTGTTAGAACAGGCGGAAGCCTGTTTTCTCCAAGCAGGTTAAAAAGCGGAGACAGGGGAGAGAGTACCTGGAGAATTTTTGAGTATTCCTCTGCTTTACACCGGATGAAGCACCTGTCTTTCGGGCACGAATAAAGACAAAAACGTCCGGCAGGGATTGTGTGCTCAATCTTTTTTCCTCTGTAAACAGCGGATAGACTGATCCTGCCGGACATGCAAAATAATGTAATACATGTGTCCTCGATAAATATCTTCCGTTCTGTCTGTCCGGTGCAGGAATTCCCGTTTAACCTAAAACGCTCGATGCAGACAGGATTAAGGACAGTCTCCCTGTTCAATTCTCCAGGGGAAGGCGAAAACTCTTCAATGATATCAAACCTGGTTCCCATAGGATAATTTCTCTCTCATATCTACGTCCACCCGGAAAATCTTTTCCGGATGGACAACACTTGATTATTCCCCAAGAGTATTGGTCCACTTACCAAGAATCATCGGATACTCAATTACGTTTGCATCTATATAGGCCGGCAGTCCGAAAACCTTCATATCCTTTATTGCAGGCACATCAGCAATGGCTTTATTGTTTTTGACCGCATTAGCAATAGCTTTTTGAACAGAGGCAATATCCCCTGTTATTATAATGGCATCAGGTGCGGCTTTTACAAGACCGTCAAATTTTCGAAAGGTAACATGCCCCTTTGTTGCCTTTTTGTTTCCCGATAAAATATCCCCCACGTTCCTGCTGCCCATCCCGGACAGGATAAATTTATCAATATATCCCCCCGGCACCTCAACCTGTAAAAAGGTCTTGCCGGTTGCCGCCTGGTAGGTTCCTTTGATAATAACCACTTTTTCGGGATATTTTTTGCCCTTCATTTTTTCCATGGTCTTGTTAAGCGCCTTCTCGTATTCGGATATGACTTTATCGGCCAGGTCAGGACAATCCAGGATGGATGCGGTCTGTTTTACTGCCTCACTGAGGCCCTTTGTGAAATCCACATACCTGACCTCTATATTATTTTTTTTAATGATTGGCTCAAGTTCTTCGAGATGAATATCCGGGGCATAATCACAAAACCTGACACTCTTTTCAATAAGGACCAGACTGATCCCGTGTTTTTGAGCATAATCGAGTAACGGTTTAGCCTTCTTTTTAAAAAGACAATTTGGACAACCCAGCACAGGAACCGCCGCCTGCATTTCTTTGCACATTGACCATAAAGAGCAGCGCACTGACATTGCAGAAGGGATTATACCGAGGTTATAGGCAACATCTACAAGCCTGTCACCAACCATTATGACCTTCTTCTGTTCATGTGCAAGAGATATTCCGTTTAAAAATATAAGCAGAAAAATTCCTGCACTCACAATAATCTTTTTCATTTTCAATCTCCAACTCTGTTTTTATTTTTTCAAAAAAAAAAGGCGCAACCCACTGCTCTATAACGCATGAGTTACACCTTCACTTCGCGCATCTTACATAATGTAAGATGAGGCCGTAAGATATACCTGTAAACCTTTTAAAAAAATACCGCTGCAATTACTATAGCTTAGACAATCACTCCTCCACAGCCTGTTTCCTTATTTCATATCCACTGCCTTGATCCATATCACAGCATCCCGTGAACACTTTTTCCCCTTGTACTTGTAATCAGGGTCCAGATCCAGGGCTGCAAATCCCCACCATCCTGCCTTTGGGATACCGAATGTAAAAACACCGTTTGCATCTGCAAAAATGGTCTGAAGTATAAATGCATTCTGCGGAGCTTTTGCCTTTGCCTCTTTTTCGAATGCCTTTTTATCTAGATCGGGCTCATGGTTTAGAAATTCTATTTCAATCTCGGATCCCGGAACAGGTTTGCCATTTAAAAGCACCTGTCCCTGAAAGACGTTTCCGGTCCATCTGTCGTATGGTTTTGCCATGGGTACAATCTCGGTAGCAAGGCCCACCGGTTCCATCCATGCTCCCGGTTCTCCGCCTACGTTTATGATTACCTTGGTATTCTGCTTTATATAGAATCCGTCACTATCTTCCCAGTAAGGCTCCGGAACGAGACAGAATATATGATCCCCTCCCCTTGCGGAATAGCTTGTTTTCCATGCCCTGCCGCTGTTTGTAAGGCTTGTCCAAATAATGGGCTTAAGGGTATCAAGCAGGTCTTTTTTCTTTGATTTGTTTTCTCCACGCGACCTTACCACAAAAAACTGCTCGGGCTTTCCCATATCCATTGTATGTCCTGCTTCAAAGGGATGGGTAAACACAAGGGCCAGTGGTATTTTACCGCCTTTAACAAGAGCAGCCTCAGGAGTATAAATCATCTGAAAGTGGGCCATGGCAGGCACTGCCATTACAATACAGATAAAAAGCATTGATATTATAACAGCTTTTCTCATTTTAATGTCCCTCCGTTTTTCAGTTTTTATTCAACAATATCTTTACTGTCGATTTCTATTTCGTGTCCTTCGCCAGCATCAAAAACTACTTTGTATTTGCCTGAGGGCTTATCAAATGTGAATTCGCTGTCTTCATCCATCTTTCCTTTAATCATGATTTTACCCTTTGGGTCTTCAATCCTCACTCTAACTCCTGAGGCTGAGGAACCGTCCGAAAAACCGCCCTCACATGTGACTGAACCATCGCCGTTGTCATAGCATGAACAGAGTGGCGCATGGGCAAAAGTATAACCGGACATACAAATTAGTATTATTCCTAAAATTATAATTAAAACTGATTTTTTCATTTTTAAAATCTCCTACTCTTCAATAAATTGTGACCGATTGCTTAATAACGTCCTTATCTCAAGAGAGACAGGGTTCTGATTTACGAGCCTTGATCCCGGATTAATCCGTCCGGATTTTCTTTCCGGATTATGTTCAGGCATTTTATTACTTTCCTTATTTTTTCCCTGCTATTTCTCCGCAGGATCATTTTTCTTTTATTGACTTCTGTGTAGAGTTTTCCGTAGAGGACCGCAAGACCTCCCCTCCTTTTCTTTCTTACTTCTTTCATCTCCTTTTCCGCATATAAGAACACGGCTACCGTCCGGGGCTATTTCAAATCCTTTGTCCCCTTTAAAATAAAGCCAGTCTTTTTTCATTTGCCTTCCGCACATATGCATTTTAAAAAGCTCTATTCCATCGATTAATATGGAATTTAATTTATCGGTATTCACGAATACTCTGCCTTTTCCTTTGTTTTTTAATTTGATAGTTTTTACTAACTCCCATGCACATAAACCATTAAACTCCCCGGATAAGTTGACGTGTAAATTTCCCACGCTGTACCTTGAATCAATGCTGAATCCTCTTTCCACAATAAACCTCCTTTTAAATACTAAAGGCGCAGGACTCTTAATCAAAACCGTCCTGCACCTTCACTTCAATACGCACATAAAATGTCGAAAGCCGTAAGGTTTGCATTTTAATTCTCTACTTTTATTAGGCTTATCTAATATTATATTTTTTGAATTGTCAACCTGTTTTGTTCTTAAGCAGTAAAAAAACATGAGTAACCCCGGTCTACAAAGATTTAATATCCAATTGGCGGACATTCGTAAAACATTTGACAGCATTTCAGGCCTTATTTAAAATTCAGACTATTTTTTTTATTCATTAAATGTAATTGATTACAAAAAGGAGTGATATAAAACGGGATACAAATTAAAACTGGTTAAAATATTGCTTTTCATTTTCTCCATATGTGTCATCTGTTTAACTGCCTCAAATCTATTGGCCCAGGCAGAAGATTACTTTGAACCTATTCCAAAAAAAATACCAGCACTCAATAATAATCCTGTTACTCCTGCTATCCA
Source organism: Desulfobacteraceae bacterium (assembly GCA_050123415.1). Classification (GTDB taxonomy): domain Bacteria; phylum Desulfobacterota; class DSM-4660; order Desulfatiglandales; family HGW-15; genus JAAZBV01. The sequence goes on from JASFHE010000112.1 coordinate 12,345, forward strand.
TAAGAACCTCTTTTGCTAATTTATTGTTCGTACTCTCAGCTGCCTGCTGATAAAGCTGCTCCCAGGCAAGCAAGGGGGGTGCACTTGTTGATACCCCATCACAAGCGAATGGGTATTGAAAACAGAATAAAATTAATATAGATTACACTTTACAAATTCTGCATTCTAAAAGTCATATTACTAATTACTAATTATTGTCAGAGAGGTAATAAATGTTTATACTTCGAAAATTTAATTTTGGTTCTTTCTGGCTGGCCCTTGTTTTACTAATATTTTCCGGACATACCCTGCTATATGGAGGCCAACAACTGCCTGACGATATTACCGATACAACTCTAACATGGATCAACCAGGCCAGGATCCAGGAGGGGCTTAATACACTCACTATCGATCCTAAGCTGAATATGATCGCGGCGAAACACAGCGAGCAAATGATTGAGCATAATATACTTTCTGACAGCAATCCGGATTTAGGAACACCACTCGAAAGAATGCAATCTTCAGGCCTTACAGACATTAACAACCTTGTCGCTGTTGTGAAGGCAAAAACCATCGATCTCCTGCCGGAACAACTTGAATCCCCGGAAAACCTTTCTAAAATACTGTCTCCTGAAATGA
>JASFHE010000113.1:0-12888 GCA_050123415.1 Desulfobacteraceae bacterium
TATCATTCTGGTATTCATCAATGAGGGCTTCATGTTCTTTCAGTTCTTCCTCCAGATCTGTAACCCTCTCAGCATATTTTCTTTTCTGGATCAACGCTTCACGGGCAAGGTCATCACGTCCCTTGCTTACGGCAAGAGGAGCCTTCTCAGCCCAGTAGTCTACGCGGCCTTTTACTTCATCTATATTCCTTTCAAGTTTTTTACTGCCTGCCATAACACCGGCACATGAAGCTTTCAGCTCTACCAGTGTATCCTCCATTTCGCGTATCATAAGCTTTATCAGCTTTTCCGGATCTTCTGCCTTATCGAGCATTGCATTAATATTTGAGTTTACAATATCCCTGAATCTAGTAAAAATACCCATTGTTATTCCTCCTCGGTTTATTGTTTGCCCTTAATAAGAGCATGTTTTATGCCAAATCTGAAAAATAATAAATATTGTTGATATATCAATAAATTACATGCTTGACAGCAGATTTGACCAGTGGTATTATTGGCCACCAATTCGCGCAAAGAACCATTAGTTAGCTATTTGCGCCTACATGAGAATCAGAATTTTTTTATTATATTTGGCTGAAAGGACCTCTTAAAATGGTACTCGCTAAACAGAGAATCGCCGAAAAAAATCCTCTCAAAACAAATGAAGCCCTCGGGCAGTCTGAAAAATTTCTTGAATTCCAGGAACTGCTCGCCAGGGTAGCACCAATAAACCGTCCGGTTCTACTGCTTGGAGAAAGAGGGACCGGTAAGGAGCTGGCAGCCTCAAGATTACATTATCTGTCTAAAAGATGGCAGGGTCCATTTGTAGCCCTTAACTGTTCCGCACTTAATCCGGCACTCATTGAATCAGAACTCTTTGGTTATGAAAAGGGGGCCTTTACCGGGGCAAGCCAGCGAAGGTCCGGCAGATTTGAGGCGGCTGACGGGGGCACACTGTTTCTTGATGAAATAGGGACTATCCCCATGGAGGTACAGGAAAAAATACTCAGGGTTGTTGAATACGGAACATTCGAAAGAGTCGGGGATTCAACAGTAATCGAAGTCGATGTAAGGATAATTGCGGCTACAAATGCTGATCTTATTCATATGGTATCCCGCGGAAAATTTAAAAGAGACCTTCTGGACAGGCTGTCATTTGAAGTACTTTTTTTGCCCCCCTTGAGGGAGAGAAAAGAAGATATTATGCTTCTTGCCGATCATTTTGCTTCAAGAATGGCCTTTGAGCTCGAAAGGAAAGAAATCCCCCGGTTCAGTATTGATGCCATGGATGCCCTTGAAAAACATGACTGGCCGGGAAATGTAAGAGAGTTAAAAAACCTTGTTGAAAGGGCAGTATACAGATCCGAAACAACCGAAATATCGGATATTAACTTTGATCCGTTTTCTTCACCATATAACCTTGAAAAGAATATCGTAAAAGAAGAGATTGAAGAACCGGATATAAAACCATCTGTTTTTGAAGGCCTTTCCGATAAAACCCTCCCTGAAGCAGTCAATGAACTTCAGGTACAACTGATAAACAATGCCCTTAAATCTGCAAAGCATAATCAGAAAATCGCGGCTAAAAAGCTGGGCATCACATATCATCAATTCAGAGGGCTTTACCGGAAACTTCATCATAATATTGAATGATTTTAATATCTTCTTCTATGTTTTGATACATTTGCGGCTACCCAGACCTTATTTTCTTTCCAGTACCCTGGTTTATCAACAATCTTTATCCATGCTCCTTCTACCCAATCACCCCTTCTATTATAATGGCCCGGATTCCACACTGTTTTATAGGTTGGAGGAATCCATTCATCCCTTACCTCCCAGTGACCTCTATAGCGAGATTTATGTCTTGGCGGAGCCGTGACCACTACTGTACAGTGCTCAGGCTCTCTTACCGAACAATCTCTGCTGCTGTTTATAATAGCGCTGCCCAGTATTGCCGCGCCTACGCCGATAGCAATACCTTTCCAGCGTTCATGATGTTTTCCACCCGCGAAGGCGGAATTGACAGTTAATGTCATGGTAAGTGCGGTTGTTATAACTATAAGAGAAAGCAATCTTTTTTTCATTTTTAGTTCCTCCTGTGGTGATGTCGTTTAATTCAACAGACACCCTTCACCCTGAAAAACTCAAAATAAAATGAAAAAAAGACTAGAAAGAGGCAAAAATATTAAAGAGAAGATATCCGCCCTTGTATTCCTGCCCGCCTATAGTGACGCTGGTGTGGTTGCGCTGTTTTATCGAAGTCTGGGCAATTCGGCTGTTGTTTTTTAATATCTCAATATCAAGAACAACCCTGGAGCCTTCGATTCCCCTGGCAACAATATTCATGACCCTCTGCCCCGGAAGGCTGACAATCCCTTTTTTATTTAAAGAGATACGAAGTCTTTTTTCGCCAAGAAAATCATAGGAAGAATACCTGAAGACCGACTTCAACTCCTTTACAAGGCCCTTCAGCTTGGGATCCACTGAATTTCCCTTTTCGGAGGCAAGTATGGTTGTTACAGTAATATTGATATCATTTCCGGCCATTGCGTTGGAAGGGGCAAATAGTAACAAGGAAAGGATTATTAACAAACATGCCAGTATGCCTGTATTTTTATGTATGCGGTTCATTTTATCCATTTTCACCAAACCATATGATTGTTTGCCGGGTTTCAGATGTTTCCAGGATTACTACGGAAGAACCAGATCCCGAAAAAGATGATACTATAGCAGTCGGACCAACCGGCGCAGGGTTATTAAAAAAAGTTAAAAACATCAACATAATTGATGCGGCAAGTCCTACGGGTACCATCATCCTTTTCGATAAGATAACATCTTTCCAACCCTTCAATCCAGTATTATTTTTTCTTCTTATAGATTCAAGAACTTTATCTTCCACTAATCCGGTTGATGCGCCGGGTTGAGCAAGGATAAGGGAATTTAAATCAGCACCGATTTTACCATAGTCGCTTAGTCTTGACCTGCATGATTCACAACCGGCAATATGTGTTTTTACCCTGACAGACTCGTCTTTTTCGAGTTCATCATCAAGATACCGGCTGATCAGTTCGGCGTCACATATTATTTTATTGTTAGTCTTCACTTTCAATCCCTTTAAGACACTCCCTTAATTTTTCCCGCGCGTAAAATATCCTTGAGCTTACAGTCCCTTTATTGATCCCGAGGATATCACCTATTTCCTCATAGGACAGGCCCTCAACCTCCTTCAGCACAAGCACTGCCCTGGCTTTTTCAGGCAGTTTATCAAGCCCTTCCTTAAGAATCCCGGCAACCTGTCTGCTGCTTAAGGCGCTCTCCGGTCCAGCTTCATTTGATTCTATATCCAGGCTGCTGCCGTCCTCCTGATCAAGAGACTGATGCTGCCACTTGAAACGCCTTTTCCACTTTCTTACCCAGTTGAGGCTTTCATTTATTGTAATGCGCCTCAGCCAGGTGTAAAGGGACGATTCCCCCTTGAACTTATCTATCCCCATATAGGCCTTAAGGAAAACATCCTGAATTATATCAGCACTTTCCTCAACATCAAGGGTTACGCCATAGGCAACATTTCTTAATTTTCCCTGATATTTTTCAACAAGCTTTCTGTATGCCCATTCATTTCCTTTTTTAAGGTCGGTTACCAGCCTGCTGTCATCAATATCAGCATTATTTATATTATTAGACACCGTTTATGGCAAAATAGTCAAATTTTTAGGGTTATTATGTCCTGTAATCCGCGTTAATGGATACATATTCATGGGTAAGGTCACAGGTCGTAATCCGGTCATCGTATTCGCCGGTATTTAATTCAATAGTAAGGGAAAATTCAGGATTTTCCATTATACCGGCTGCCATTTTTTCATTTTCACTGCCCAGACCAAGCCCGCTTTGAACTATCTTTATGTCATCAATAAGAATATCAATCTTATTTTCTGTCATATCGATCCCGGCCCTTCCGAGTGCACCCATTATCCTGCCCCAGTTGGGGTCCTGCCCGTAAAAAGCGGTCTTTACCAGGCTGGAATTCGCGACAGTCCTTGCGGCAGCCTTTGCATCGGAAGGGGTAGCAGCGCCTTTGACAAAGATATGAATAACCTTGGTAGCCCCCTCCCCGTCCTTGACTATCATTGTTGCCAGATCATACATTATCCCCTGCAATCCTGCAAGGAACTCCTTATAAGCGCTTTCATCCGGCTCATTATTTCCCGCTGCCCCATTGGCCATCACAAAAACCGTATCATTAGTACTTGTGTCACCATCAACTGTTATTTTATTGAATGAGTTTTCAACCGCATGTGAAAGGGCCTTTTTAAGGAGTGAATTGCTTATATTTATATCAGTAAGGATAAAACAAAGCATGGTTGCCATATTCGGCATTATCATTCCGGCGCCCTTTGCTATTCCTGTAATATTATAGTTTGTATCATTCACCTTTCCGCTGAATGTGCGTATTTTAGGAAAAGAATCGGTTGTCATTATTGCCCGGGCAACACCTTCTATGCCTTCGGGGGTGAGGTTTTTTACAAGTTCCGGGATTGCCTTCTCTATTTTTTGAATATCAAGCTGGGCGCCTATAACACCTGTTGATGCCACAAGCACATCATCCGGCGATATCCCCAGGCTGTCCGAAACCATCCTGGCTGTTTCCTGGGCATTATTCATCCCCTGATCACCTGTGCAGGCATTTGCATTCCCTGCATTTACGATGATCGCCCTTGCCTTTCCATCTTTTATATTTTCCATACTGAGGAGGACCGGCGCAGCCTTAACCTTATTTGTGGTAAACACAGCAGCGGAAACCGCGTCCTTTTCAGAATAAATCAGTGCAATATCCGGTGCGTTATTCTTTTTAAGACCGCAGGCACTGAACGCGGCTTTGAATCCGCTAATCGATACATCAGCTTCCATTTAAGATTGACCTGAATAAAATTGTTGATTATTTTTTAGATTCATTGTCAGAATTTTTTCTAAGTATGCATTGTCATAAACACAATAGCGCATATTTTCACCACGGAAAGCACGGGGAACACGGAGTAAAAGCTTAAAATAAAATCTCCGTGACCTCCGTGTCCTCCGTGGTGAACTATAACGATGTATTTCATACGTCACCGAATTTATGTCATAAAGTACTAAGCATTGGCGCCACAGCATTTTTTATACTTCTTTCCGCTGCCGCAGGGGCATGGATCGTTTCTGCCTATTTTTTTACCCTCCCTTTTAACCGGGGCCGGTTTGTCTCCGGGATCACCGTGGCTTAACTGCATCCTTCTCTTCTTCTGTTTTGGCATCTCTTCCGGTTTTTCCCTCATGAGCTGTATCCTTGAAAGAGTCATGAGTATTTCTTCACTTATCCGTTCATCAAGTCCGTGGAAAAGCTCGAATCCGTCTTTCTGATATTCCTTTAAAGGATCCTGCTGCGCATATCCCCTCAGCCCTATACCCTCCTTGAGTTGATCCATATCCTGAAGGTGCCTGAGCCATTGATTATCAATTATCTGGAGCATTATTATCTTGTGAATAGAATGAAGTTCAGCCTCATCAATACCTTTCACTCTTTCTTCATTCGCTTCCATGACCTGGGTTTTCAGCATATCTGTCAGGGTTTCCGGCGTGAGTGAGTCGAACTCTTCTTCACCAATATCATCAGCATTTATCCTTGGCCTTACGCCGAAGACTCTTATTGTATTTTCCATCAATCCCTGGATATCCCATTCCTCGGGATAGGATTTGGGATCGACAGATGTCTCAACAAGCGTATCAATCCTGTCGTTAGTCATGTCAGCGATGATATCTTCTATGCCTTCACCGGTTAATATCTTCCGCCTCAATGCATAGATGATCTCCCTGTGTTTATTCATAACATCGTCATATTCCAGGAGATGCTTTCTTATATCAAAATTATGAGCCTCAACCTTTCTCTGGGCATTTTCAATAGCTTTGGAAATAAGACCTGCCTCAATAGGTTCCCCCTCTTCCATACCGAGCCGGTTCATGATACCTGCAATCCGTTCGGAACCAAATATCCTTAACAGATCATCTTCAAGTGAAAGGTAAAATCTGGAAGATCCCGGATCACCCTGGCGGCCTGATCTACCTCTCAACTGATTATCGATTCGCCGGCTTTCATGCCGCTCGGTTCCAAGGATGTGAAGCCCGCCCAACTCCTTGACACCTTCTCCAAGGACTATATCGGTACCACGACCAGCCATGTTGGTTGATATTGTAACGGTCTTCGCCTGACCGGCATTGGCAACAATCTCGGCCTCTTTCTGGTGATGCTTGGCGTTAAGAACTTCATGGGGAACCCCTGCCCTTTTAAGCATTTTGTGAAGGACTTCGGATTTTTCAATTGAAATGGTGCCTACCAGGACCGGCTGGCCTTTTTCATAAAGCTCCTTTATCTCCTGGACGACCGCGTTGTATTTTTCCCGCTCGGTCTTGTATATGACATCTGCAAAATCCTTGCGTACCATTTCCCTGTTGGTCGGGATGACATTGACACCGAGTTTATAGATATTGTGAAATTCGCCTGCCTCTGTATCTGCCGTACCGGTCATACCCGCAAGCTTTTCATACATCCTGAAAAAATTCTGGAAGGTAATCGTGGCAAGTGTCTGGTTTTCTTCTGCCACCCTGACGCCTTCTTTTGCCTCAACAGCCTGATGCAGGCCATCGCTCCATCTTCTTCCGGGCATCATACGGCCTGTGAACTCGTCAACAATAACTACCTGATCATCCTTCACCACATATTGAACATCCTTCTCAAAAAGCCAGTACGCCTTTATAAGCTGCTGAGTCGAATGTAAAAGCTCGGAGGTACGCATGTAACCGGCTTCCAGCTCCCTGAGTTTTTCAGTCTTTTCAGTGTCGTTCAGGTCTTTATCTTCCCTGATATTATGACTTTCTTCATCTATATCCGGTAAGGAAAAATCCCCTGCCCCCGTTTCGGAAAGGTATTTGATTCCTTTTTCAGTCAGTTCAACCGAGTTATTCCGTTCGTCAATGACGCAGTACAATTCCTGGTCAAGCTCCGGGAGAAGCTTCTGACTCCGCATGGCACTTTCTTCGTTGTCTACCCGTTTTGACAGAGAATGGTGCCTGGCCATCAAATCAAGATATCCGGGATTTTTAGGATCGCCTCTTCTTACCCTGAGAAGAACCTGGATAGTTTCTTCATCCGCATCAGATTCCTTGAGCCGTTCCTTTGCATCGTTCAGCAATGCTCTTATTACTGTGCTTTGCTTCTTTCTAAGGTTGATAACAAGGGGCTTTGCCTCCATGTATATCTTGTTCTCACTGTGTTCGACAGGCCCGCTTATGATTAATGGAGTCCTTGATTCATCAATTAAAATACTGTCAACCTCATCAACTATGGAAAAATAGTAATCACGCTGGACAAGATCCTCCATGTCAAATTTCATATTGTCTCTGAGGTAATCAAACCCGAATTCGTTGTTTGTTCCATAGGTGATATCGCAGCCATAGGCCTGTTTTCTTTCGCTGTCAGTCATACCATGAACGATCACACCAACAGACATCCCAAGAAAGTTATAGATGGTTCCCATCCATTCGGCATCGCGCTTTGCAAGATAATCATTTACTGTGACGAGATGTACTCCTCTTCCGGTTAGGGCATTTAAATAGAGAGGTAATGTGGCGGCCAGTGTTTTTCCTTCACCGGTCTTCATTTCAGCTATGTTGCCCTCATGGAGAACAATTCCCCCGATCAACTGGACATCATAGTGGCGCATATTGAGGACTCTCACAGATGCTTCTCTAACCGTGGCAAAGGCTTCCGGTAAAATTTCATCAAGGGTTTCGCCTTTTTCCAGCCTTTCCCTGAATTCTGTGGTTTTTGCCTTCAGCTGATCATCTGTCAGATTCTTAATTTCAGCTTCGAGTGAATTAATCCGGTCAACAATCGGTTGTATCCTTTTTAATTCCCGCTCATTCTTGCTGCCGAATACTTTTTTTATCAGGTTACCAATCATAATTTCTATTCCAATTCCCGGTTCAGTTGATGTTTTGTTTTTCTCATTATTAAACTATATGATATTAATAATGATAATATTGGAATCAACCTATTATTTTATAAAGTAATCAATATTATCATATTTTTGCATGCTGAAGTTAATGAAAGGTACAGTATCACTCAATTGATCTATTTTCAAAGGATATTTAATATCACTTTCCATAATCCTGATAAGGGATTTTAAAAGTCCGGATTAAAAACTCTATAGAAAAAAAAGATAGTTACACATAGGACAGAGCGGGTGAAAATCAATGTGTTTTATATTTTTTTTTGATATAATTATCTCTATTTGCTGAAACTGTAATAATTAAATTTTATACATTTTAATCATAACATAATGTAATATATTGCATTAAATATTATGGGAAAGCAAATCCTTTTATATATCTTGCTTCAAATCCTGGTATATACGTTTTGCCTGGGAGCAAACGGGACTGATGCTTCCGATGAGTCTGTTAATAAACTGTTTGAGATCAGTTTTAACGAGTTGCTTGGGCAGACGGTTGTCACCGCAGTAAAGGCACCCCAGAAACTGAATGTAACACCTGCCACTGTCCGGATTGTTACGGCTAAACAAATAAAAGAAAGAGGCTATCAGACATTAGAAGATGTCCTTTCGGATCTTCCCGGAATCCAATTTCGTAATATCCAGAGTTTCAACAGCTATGTATTCATGCGGGGTGCTCCAAGCCAAAACAATCTTATCCTGTTACTGGTCGACGGAATAGAAATCAATGAACTGAACTCAGGCGGTTTTTATGGAGGAGGCCAGTTTAATCTTGAAAATGTTAAGCAGATTGAAATTGTCTATGGTCCGGCGTCAACATTATACGGCACCAATGCAATGTCCGGAGTTATTAATATAATCACCTGGGAGCCTGCTGATAATGAGTCACAAGACTCACGAATGAGCGTTGCTGCGGGAAACTTCGATACAGTATCAACGGATTTCCGTACAGCATATTATAATAAAGAAAAACAATCAGGCTTTTCTCTGTCAGGTATGTATAGATCAACAGAAAAAGCTGATTTATATGGCAACAAAGGCGATAATAACTGGACAACAGCCATGGAAAATTTTGAGCGGGATTTCGCTTTTGATGGCAAAGTTAATTACCGTGATCTTACATTCGGTTTCCTGTATCAGGACAAAAGGGCATCCAGGACAACTAATTATAAAACTGTTAACTCCGACAAACTTGATTATGGCACAGAGTGGCATATTACTTTTATGAATCTCTGGCTTAAACATAATTATACTTTCTCTGGTCCTGTTCAGCTGAAATCCACCTTATATTACCGGGACACCAGCGTCGAAGATGATACAATCGCCTTCATTAACAAGGCATCAGGCAGTGATCCGGGACAACAGGTAGGATATTACAGACCCAACACACAAACAGGCATAGAAGAACAACTCAGTTATCAGCCATGCAATTATCTTAAACTACTGACCGGCCTTCTCTGGGAGAATGAAAGACTGGCAGCAGATTTTTCAAAAAGTTACAGTTCCTCCCAAAACCAAAAACCACGGGCTCCGGCAAAACCTGAACAGCTCCATGAACATCTATTCAGTATATATTTACAATCCCGCCTGAAGCCCTACAAACATTTGGAACTTACTCTTGGTGTACGACGAGATGACAGTTCGGCATATGACAATATTTCAACCCCGCGCGCGGGATTGGTCTATGCAAGGGATAAATGGACCGGCAAATTGCTTTATTCCAAAGCCTTCCGGGCCCCAAAACCCTGGGATTTTACCGCCGGATCAGAGAATCCCGATCTTTCGGCAGAGGAAATCGTTAGTCTGGAAGGTTATCTTGCCTACAGGTTCAATCCCTATTTTAATGCTGAGATGTGCTTGTATAAAAACACAATCACCGACCTCCTCACATTCAATTCAGTTGATGATCATTGGGAGAACCGGGGCAATTTGGAAACCAGGGGATTTGAAACCACTTTTAATTATTCCTATAAAAAGTTCACAGCGTACTACAATTACACCTTTACCGATTCAGAAAATAATGAAGGGGCTCAAAAGCCTGAAATAGCGCGCCATACTTCCAATATCGGATTATTCTACAAATTTAACGAGCATTTTAAAATTAACCTGAGGGGTAATTACCTGGGCGACAGGAAAACCCTGAATACAATTCCGGCAAGGGGAGACAATAATATCAATGGTGCCTTTGTTGTGCATACGGACATTGTTTTTTTAGATTATGGAAACTGGGATTTCCAGTTATTCATCAGAAACCTGCTCGATAAAGAATACTATCACTCATCAAACCGGCCTCCTGAACGATATCGACAGTCCCAGCGGACAATTATTATAAAGGCGGGATATACATTCTAATAAGGACTTTAGTTCTGATCCGATTTAATGATTTGATTGAAGAAGGTGTTGAAAATAGATGAGGCTCCCATTGATAAGGAAAAAAACTCTTATTTTTACTCTATTGGTATTTCTTCAGGCAGATTTACTTTTTTGTCAAATAGAAGAATATACCTTAAAGGCTGTATATCTTGAAAGGATCTCGAGATTTTTGGAATGGCCGCCTAAATCCAACAGCCCATGGGCGGATAATTACTTTATTATTGGCGTGCTTGGGGAAACCCAAATCGGCAAAACCATGGAAGCGCTTTATGCAACACGAAAAATAAAAAACAAGCAGATTAAAATACATTATTTCTCAACCCTTGAAAAAATTGAGGAGTGTCACATACTGTATATTGGGCCCTCAAAGAGTAAAGAGCTGAATCAAATTCTGGCCCTAACCCGAAATAAACCAATCGTCACTGTTGGTGACACTGAGGGTTATTCCGAAAAAGGTGTTCTTGTCAATTTTTTTATCGAAAACAGCAAATTACGATTTGAGATCAATGAACGCGGATTCTACGAATCAGGAATTTTAATCGATTCTCTGCTATTAAAAGTTGCAAGAGTAATTAACCCTGTTAAAGGTTGAAAATAACAACAACAGTAAATCCAGCGAGGAATTAAGGATGAAAGCCTTTAAAGACTTTTCCGTCAAAATGAAACTTGTAATTATTATTGTAGGTGTAAGTTTCGGGATTGTTTTTACCGGGTTCCTGATTTTGTTTATTAATTATACCAGCGTCCTGAAGAACGATTTAAAGAGCAATGCCATAATAAATGCTAGGCTTGTGGGACAATATTGCATTGTGCCGCTGACATTCGAGTACGGACAGGAAGCACAGGATGTATTGAGCAAGTTGACAGCATTCCCGGATATAATGAATGCGTGTGTGTATGATCGGGACAATCATGTATTTGCCACATTTAAAAGGGATAAAACAATACAGGCTTCCTGGCCTGCTCAAGTTCCGAAATCGGAAACCGCGTTTTTTAAAGAAGACAGGCTGCATGTTTTCCATCCCATTTTGTATCAGGATAAAAGATATGGCGCTATTTATCTTCAGGTTGCTACGGAATCACTCAAAGGCCAAATCCTCCACAGACTCCTGTTCATGTTGGCGGTTACATCTGCACTGTTAGTCCTGTCATATATTCTTGCGGATAAATTACATAAACCTATTACAGGGCCGATATATAACCTTGCCGATGTAGCTCATACCATAGCGGAAAAAAAGGATTATTCCATCCGGGTCGAGGCAAAAGGTAAAGATGAAATAGGCACACTGTACAACCGTTTTAATTATCTCTGCGAGCAGATCGAAGGGAGGGAAAAAGAAAGAGATTCCGCGGAAAAACAAATAATGAAACTGAATGAAGATCTTGAGCTTCGTATCAAAAAACGTACATCGGATCTTGAAAAGTTAAATAAAGAATTGCTAATCGCAAAAGAAGAAGCCGAAGACGCGAACCGCACAAAAAGTGAATTTCTGGCAAACATGAGCCATGAAATACGAACACCCCTGAATGCCATAACCGGTCTGATGTACCTTGCCCTGCAAAGTAATCCTTCCCCGCAAGTTCACGGTTATTTAATAAAGATAGAAAATGCGGCACATTCACTGCTCAGAATCATTAATGATATCCTGGATTTTTCCAAAATCGAAGCGGAGAAACTGACAATTGAATCCGAGGAATTTTTTCTGGAAGATGTCCTCGAAGAAGTGTCCAATATCGTATCCATACAAGCCGATGAAAAACAGTTGGAATTTATTATTACCATTGATGATGACGTCCCTCAAGGATTGGTGGGTGACCCCTTACGATTGGAGCAGATACTTGTGAATCTGGCCGGAAACGCTGTAAAGTTTACTGAAAAAGGAGAAGTAGTTATTGCAATTGGAGTTACAGAAAAAAAATGGAACAAGGCTGCCCTGAGTTTTTCAGTCAAGGATACGGGCATAGGTCTTGATGACAAACACCAGAAACGACTTTTCAAGGCATTCAGCCAGGCTGATACATCCACCACCAGGAAATTCGGCGGCACAGGGCTCGGGCTTGTAATCTGCAAACGCCTGGTCAATATGATGGGTGGTGATATTACTATGGAAAGCAAGCTTGGGATCGGAAGCACGTTCAGTTTTACAGCCATTTTCGGCCGACACAACAGGAAGCAAAAGGTCTCTCTCCTGGAAGAAAATTTCAAAGAAATGCGGGCGCTTGTTGTGGACGACAACCAGACGGCAAGGAAAAACATCCGGTATATTCTCGAATCATTTAAATTTGATGTAGCTGAAGCCAATACAGGTATTAAGGCTTTGCAGGTTATCCGGTCATCCGAAAAAGAAGGAAAGTCATTTGATCTCGTGATTATGGATTGGAAAATGCCGCTTATGGACGGTCTTGAAACCGCGCGACACATAAGGAATGATCTGAAGCTCATCAATATCCCGGTAATATTAATGGTAACTGCCTATGGCAGAGAAGAAGTATTAAA
>JASFHE010000114.1:0-12805 GCA_050123415.1 Desulfobacteraceae bacterium
AGAAATGGCTTATTATAATATGGCCACAGCCTGTGGGATTGAAATGATGGAAAGCCGACTGCATGAAGAGAATGGCCGCGCCCATTTCATGACAAAAAGATTTGATCGTGAAGGTAGTGACAGGAAGCATCATATTCAAACTCTGTGTGCATTACAGCATTATGACTATAATGATATTTTCAGCTACAGCTATGAACAGCTTTTTCAGACGATGCGGCTATTAAGGCTCCCCTATCCACAGGCAGAGCAGCTGTATCGTCGCATGGTATTCAATGTACTGGCTAGGAATTGTGATGACCACACAAAGAATTTTGCTTTCCGCCTTAAAAAAAATCAGGGATGGGAACTTACTCCGGCATATGATGTTTGTCATGCCTATCGACCTGACAGTGAATGGGTGAGTCAACATGCCTTAAGTATTAATGGAAAAAGAACAGGTATTCAGAGGGATGACCTGTTGAGCGTTGCAAAAGCCATGAATATAAAAAAAGCCGATAGTATAGTTAAGGAAATTGATGTGACTGTTTCAAAATGGCCTGAATTTGCTGATGAAGTAAATGTGAATTCTGAATTGAGAGATAAAATTAATGATACATTAATTTCTTTTAAATGACAGGCAAGCATAATTGGTCATATTGCCCAGCGGTTCAGGGTGCTGCGTAGACTTCATCTCCTTTTGAACAGTTCCCCGGACTGCCCAAAAGGATTTGTATTTTTCACTGGTCCCTATGCTTGATTACCTGAAGAAAATATAAGCTTTATACCTTTTCTGGAACAGTTGGGAAAATTGATGGACTATAAAAAAATAGGGGGCAGGTCAACAGTCAACCGGAGACCAGACCCGTTTACTTGAATTAAATCAAAGGAGCACTATTTAGGATTATTGCCGGTAAACGACTAAATCAACATACCGTCCAAACAGGTAAGGAGGAAATTTTAATGCCCTCTCAACACACTACTCCCGGTGTGTGTAGCACCTAATACGGTCGGGTCGTCATTTCTGAAAGTAGTTGATATTTTATAGATTTATATCTGCTCACGCTGAATGATTTATCACATGCCAACGTTGTTTTCAATTTTTTCTCTTAACGTATCCTTTAATGGATAACCCGTTTACAAGTCCCCACCAAGTTATTGAATTTTGAAAGAGCGCTTTTCCACGGAGCCCACGGAGTTCGCAGAGAAACAACTGGAAACGGCGCCAGGTCCCGGTTAAACAAGTACAAAACAGGTTTAACAGGATAAATCTTCAATTTTGACACCATTTCCTTTTCAAACAAGCCTATTTTTTCTGGACACCAAATAATTCTTCTCTGTAGGCTCCAATATATTCCATACACATCATATCCTCGCCCATCAGGGCTTCCGTAGCATAAATCAGGCCTCTCATATCCCTGTTCAATGGATCAAGAATTACGCTGTCCATACCGGCGGTCATGGCCATAACAACAAATGCCTGGTTAACCATCTTGCGGGCAGGCAGATTAAATGAAACATTACTTGCTGCCCCTGTAACATGAATAGTGGGGTAGCGTTTCTTGATTTCTTTTATTACACCCATAAGCATATTTACGCCGTCTTCCGATGTACAAAGCATTTCCACCAGAGGATCAATGTGTATACGGGAAGGGTCAATATTGTATTCCTTTGCCTTTGCCATGATATCTTCCAGGATTTTAAGACGTAATTCACCGGTCTTTGGAATTCCATTCTCGTCGTCACACAGCAGGGCAGCGACTTCCCATTTAGTATCTGCGATAACAGGAAAGACATCTTCCATCTTGGTTCCTTCCCCTGATACTGAATTGATCATGCCCGGTTTTTTGCAGATCTTTGATATTTCGGCACAAAGTCTGGCATCAGGACTGTCTACAGCTATAGGTGTATCAGTAACTTCCTGAACCTGCTCTACCATCCATTTCAGGGTTTCATATTCAATAGACGGGTCAACTGAAGCACACACATCAATAAAATCAGAACTTACCTCTGACTGAACTTTTGCCAGATTCTTAATAAAATCTGCGTCTTTTGCTTCTATGGCCTTGGCTACAGAAGGGATGGATCCATTTATTTTTTCTGCTATAATAATCATTGTTTTTTCTCCGTTTTCTATAAGGTTAAATAATAATAAAACATGATAAATCAAACATATATGTAAATGCTGAATTACATCCCGATTCGAGTCAGATGCCTGCCGGTACGTATCAGCAAGGCCCCGTCAACTGCCGCCACACCATATACCGGGCTTTTATTCGGTAAAAAATTGCGGCTTAAAATTTCTGCTGAATCGGCATGGGCATTGATTACGAATGTGTTGCCCTCTTTCCCAAAAAAATATATCCGGTCTTTAGTGGCAATCGGTGAAGCCCAGGTTTCCTCCTCCATATTAATAAACCAGAGTGTTTTTCCTGTCTGTAGATCAAGACAGCTTAACTTCCCGGCTTTGCCGGCAAGATACACCCTTTGATCAAAAACGATGGGTGAGCCATAGGTTGATGAGGGCGCATCCGATTTCCAGCGGATATGGGTTTTGGTTACATTTCCGGAGCCGCTCCGATCAATTGCCAGGTTCCATCGCTTTTGTGATGCCCCGATAATTACAAGGTCGTCTATTACAGCGGGTGATGGAGTTAAGTTCTTTTTCAAACCTTCGACGAACCATAACCGTTCGCCGGTCTTTAAATTATATGCCTCGACAACGCCGTTAGACGAAACGATGATTTCTTCCCGACCCTTGTATTTTGATATGACTGGTGTTGAAAAAGAAGTGCGTTACGGTTGATCTACTTTCCAGTTATTGGCGCCGGATTTCTTGTCGATGCTGATCAGGTATGATGGTCCTTTATGTGCAATCAGCAGAATGATGGAGTTATCGGTTTGCGCCACAGAACTGGCGATGCCGTGACTCTCGGAAAATGCTCCGTATTCTTTGGACAGGGAGCGCGACCAGAGTTTTTTACCGTCGTGGTCGAGGGCGATCAAATCACCGCTTTCAAAAAAAGCGATCAACCGGTTTGCATCAACTGCAGGGGTTGGGGCGCATTGCGAATTGTTCTTATTGCGCTTGATTTTCTGACTCGTGTCAAACTTTCTGGTCCAGAACTCTTTACCATCGGCAAGATCAAGACACTTTACAATCAGTGTTTCTTTCATGTCACCTGCGCTGGAGGTTACAAACACCCGCCCATCCCATACAACAGGGCTGGATTGGCCAAAGCCGGGTAAATCAATTGACCATTTGATGTTTTTATTTTCCTCCCAGGCAAGCGGCAACTCTTTCACTGTAGCCTGGCATTCTCCCAGTCCGCGGAATCCGGGCCAGCGGTGAGTGTCGTCGCTGGATTCGGCATATTGGCTGGTGGCAGACAACATGAGGCAACAAAAAACCATACTCAATATTCTTCGATATAATATGTTCATCTCAGTTTCCTTATTCAACGAGTTAGTGTTCATCCAAAAACTGTCGTTTTTGTTTGGAAGCTGTCAGCAGTCAGCGTTCAGATTTCAGCAAAAGGCTTTTAAAGCAAAGTATTGCCTGACGGCTGATAGCTGATCGCTGAAAGCTCCATCCGGAAATTGTAACTCTCCAGATAGACACGAGTTAATAAAATGGCTTTGCCGAAACAGCGGCGCTGCCTGTTCCTACTGCCCTGTAAATGCCTCCCACAATGCCTGATAAAGTACACATGTCAGGTTGTTTCTACCATTCCCATTGTAGTGTATCCTGCTGGGGCATTCGCCCGGGCATCGCTCACTTAAAATACAGTCTTCACATTGGTCTGACTGGAGTTTGTATTCTCCAAGGGCTACTGTCTTAAGATATGTTGCTTCATGAAGATTTCCGGAAGCAAAGTTTGTATCTCCCATTGTCTGTCCGCATGGGTACAAGGTCCCGTCAGGTAAAACATAAAGACTTTCACCATTGCATGCATGGCAGAATGAATTAATTACTCTTTTGTGTGCGGAAGAATTTTTAAGCAGTTCCAGTTCTCGAATAACAATGGGATGATTTCGCAATCTGTTAAAATATTCCAGGGTCTTCATTATAGATGCGATATTACGCTTCAGTGAGTCAGCGTTTGCCGACTCGATGCTTTCTCCCTTTCCCTTGTCAACCAGAAGGTCAAAGCCAATGCCGCGTGCCATATTATAGCCGGCAAGCAATGTGACGAGGCTTGTGAGATGATCGATATTTTTTCCTGATAATACTGTGGTAATCCGAAAGGGGATGTTCAGGCTTTCCAGAAATTGCAGCCCCTTGTATGTATCTGCTGCCTGGCCACGCAGCTTTTCCTGTACAACTGGCGGTCCGTCAAGGCTTACTCCAATCTGGACATTCTGTTTTTTTAAAAATAACAGCATGTCCAGGTCAAGCATTGTACCGTTGGTCTGCAGGCCTATGGTACAGGGCCTTTTTAAATTCCGGGCATATGACACCGCATGTTTTACAAGATCAGGGACAAGGGATGGTTCTCCCCCGGTTAACTGGATATGGCATGGCCCTTCGCCTTCCTTTATAAGGTTAAGGGCCTTTTCTATTGTTCCAGGGGGCATGTCCCCTGGTTTTTCTATCTTGCCGTTATAGCAATATGCACAATTC
Organism: Desulfobacteraceae bacterium; assembly: GCA_050123415.1. Classification (GTDB taxonomy): domain Bacteria; phylum Desulfobacterota; class DSM-4660; order Desulfatiglandales; family HGW-15; genus JAAZBV01. Next base: position 4,601 of record JASFHE010000114.1, read on the forward strand.
AGGTTGCATCGCGTAGTAAGGGCAATAATAAGATAACGGATATCCATTAATCAATCCCTTGCCTGGTTTACCGAAAGTAGTGCAAAGGTAAAAAAGGCGATACCGATAGCCGGCAGAACAATGTATGACAAAAGGTCAGGCGTCTTTCCCAGTGCAACAGCGCGCATGGTATTGGATGCATGGGTAAGGAGTAGAAAATAAAGGATCTTCTGTACCAGTACCGGCATTTTATCCAGTGGAAAAAATGTTCCTCCTAAAAAAGCCATGGGTGTAATAATAAAATTTGATAAAAGGGATTGGTCTGCATGTGATTTTACAAGCATGGCACAGGCTACTGCAAGTGATGAAAAGACAAAACTGTTTATGATCATTGCCAGCCAGAAAAGAGGTCCGTAACTGAGAAATATACCAAATGGAAGCCCCAGTATAATTATTACCGAAACACCCAGAAGCGCACGGGTCATGCCAGCAAGCACTTCTCCCGCCACATAGCTGAAATTATTTATGGGGGCAGCCTGAAACTCTTCAAATATAAACCAGTAGAATCTTGCTACATTAATATCGGTTGCTATGCCGAATGCCTGGGTCATGCTGGCCATTGCCGCAAGACCGGGAATAAGGAATTCGAGATAGGTATACCCGTTGTAGTTTATTTCTCCTCCCATGGCATAGCCAAAGGCTATCATGTAAAGCAGTGGAGATACAGCCATTCCTGAGATCTGACGTTTCAGTCTTCGTTTTAAAATAAATATTTCGCGCAGATATACTGCGATGATACCGTTCATTATTTCACCTTCTTTCCTGTGAGCGACAAAAAGGCATCCTCCAGGTTCACACGCCTGAGAGTAAATCCATTGTACCCGGCCTCTGATGATCTGGCCGCAGATTCCCTGTCTTTAAAGTATGCGGTGTTTATCCCGTCATCGGTAAGCCGGTCTATGGCCCAGCTTCCTATGTCAGACATCAGTTTTTCAGGGGATTCTATTGTAACAATTCGGCCATTATCCAGGAACGCTACCCTGTCTGCCAGAAACTCGGCCTCTTCTATATAATGGGTTGTTAGAAAAATGGTGGTTCCTCCCTGTTGTATTTTCTTTATAAGCGCCCATATACGGCGGCGGATGTTCGGATCGAGCCCTACTGTGGGTTCATCCATAAAAAGTATCCTGGGGCTGTGAAGCATTGCCCTTGCAATCATTATCCTGCGCTTCATTCCCCCGGACAGCTTTTTTACCAGGCTGTTCAGCCTCTCCTCCATCTCCACATAGGCAAGGAGTTCATTTATTCCGGATTTACGTTCAGAGGCTTTCATGCCGAACAATCTTCCGTGAATATCGAGGTTTTGAAAGACTGTCAGTTCACTGTCCAGGTTGATATGCTGCGGAACAAGTCCGCACTGACGTTTTGCCTCTATGGCATCTTTACCGATATCATGATTGTTTAGAAACGCCTGCCCCTCTCCGGGCCTTGTAAGTCCTGTCAGTATTCGGATCGTGGTTGTTTTTCCCGCGCCATTAGGACCAAGAAAGGCAAACAGTTCTCCTTCATGAACATGAAGATCAACACCGGCCAGGGCCTTTGTATTTCCATATTCCTTTTTCAGGTTGATAATTTTTATCATTGGGTTTATCTCCGGTTTAATCCTTTTTAACCGCCTTCTCCCTTACCAGGTGAATATTGTCGGTTATTTCCATCAAAGGCTGTCTCCTGACCCTGTGTGGAAGGGCCAGTTCTGCTGCGGTTCTGACATCTTCAGGTGTTACCTTAACACGTCCGTCATAGGCGGCGATTGTCCTTGCGGTTTTGAGCATAATTATATCACCCCTGTGGCCGTCTACGCCTACTTCTATACAGTAGCGTGCTATTTCATATAGAAGTTCTTTTTCGGTAACAACTTCAGGATAAATGGCTTTTGCCTTCATGATTTTATCAGAAATTTTCTTTGATTCATCTGCCCATTTTTCAACAAATGCCTCGGGGTTGTCATCAAAGGCGGCTCTCCTTTCCATGACCTGTACACGCATATCTGTTGAGGCTATACCTTCAATATTGACGCACAGACCAAAGCGGTCAAGCAGCTGTGGACGAAGTTCACCTTCTTCAGGATTCATTGTGCCTACAAGGGTAAATTTTGCAGGATGGGAAAAGCTGATTCCCTCCCTTTCAATACTGTTGACTCCCATGGCTGCGGAGTCAAGTAAAACATCTACAACATGGTCATCAAGAAGATTAACCTCATCAACATAGAGCAGGCCCCTGTGGGCTTCTGCAAGAAGTCCGGGTTCAATCCGCTTTTCTCCTTTCTTTAATGCATGCTCAAGGTCCATTGTTCCTACTACCCTGTCTTCAGTAGCTCCCAGGGGTAATTCCACAACCTTGACCTTGCGTGAAAATACATTGGGAAGTTTTGCATCTTTCTTTTCCATGCTGTTAAGGATTGCGGCCAGCTCAAGGTATATGTCGTCCTCTTCGTTAGGAGAAAGATGAAATGGATCATCCTCAAAAACCTCTATTTCCGGCAGGATATCCGCAAGGGCCCTTACTGCAGTTGATTTGGCAGTGCCTTTTTCTCCACGGATAAGCAGTCCTGAAAGACCGGGGTTGATAACATTGAGTATGAGTGCAAGCTTCATTTTATCCTGGCCGACTATGGCCGCAAAGGGGTAAATTTGTATTGATTTCATTTTGTGAATCCTTTTGTTATGTCTACAAGTGTTTTTGCCTTAAGATCATCGATTTTAAAATATTCCGCCTTAAGATGAACAGCCAGTTGCTCGGCAAGGCCGAAGGAAACTATTCCTTTTTCCTCGGTATCCACCACTATATAGCGGACACGCTCATCCATTGCTATTGCCGATGCCAGTTTCATTGACTCATTTACCGGTTTTTCATCGCCTATGGCTACATTACTTTTACCGTCTGTAATCAAAATAACAATCGGTTTTGCTGAAGGATCTTTTAAAAGGACATTGCGCACCTGTTCCGTGCTTTTTACAAGCCCGGCTGATAAAGGGGTTCTGCCGCCTATTGGCAGTTCCGTAAGCAGTTTCCCAGCCAGATCAACCGATGTTGTCGGGGGAAGGTTGACTACAGCATCATTTTTCCTGAATGAGATCATGGAGACCTTGTCCCTTTTCTGGTATGCATCAAGCAGGAGCGACATTACAGCTCCTTTTGATGCAACCATACGCCCTCTGGCCCCGATAGAGCCGCTTGCATCAACAACAAAAAACAGGTAATTACCTATACGTTTTTCACGTATCTTGCCGCGCAGGTCCTGCTTTTCGAGGACAACCCGCATGCCGTTATTACTGTTCCTTCTTTTCTGATATGGCGCTGCGGCCCTGAGTGTTGCATCAATTGCAATATCATTATGTCTCGGTTCAAGGCTGCTCTTTATATAGCGGCCCTGCTTTTGAGATGCCCTTGTGCGTGACCTTCTGCCTGATCCCCGTCTGAAGATACGATCCTTTTTAGAGGTTATCTGCCTGGTTTTAAATGTCTCGCCAATTTCAAAGATCTGTTCCTCTTCGGTCCTGTCATTGGATTCAGGTTCCATATCTTCAGGATGCTGGTTCTCACCAGGGGTGTCCTCCTGTTCAGGCTGTTTATCCTGATTCTTATCATTGTCATCACTGTTATCTTCCGGAGAATCATCCTGATTATCCTTTGGGTCATTTTCTTCAGGCTCAGGCGGCTGGGGCGGAGGAGGTTGCGCATCCCTTCTCCTGTGAAGAAGGACCATGGGAGCGACCTGCTGGATGTGGTCCACTGTTACTTCATCTGCAGACTGAAATGCTGCCAGGGCAATGGCCGCCTGTTCCATTACAATATCTGCACGATGACCTGCAACGTTATTTTCCGTGCAGAGTTCAGATATAAAGCTCCTTAAATGACCGGGTATACGGATTTCTGCGAGTTTTTCCTTTGCATTTTCAATTTGTACAGAGATTTTATTGTTTTCATTCGCAGCACTGGCTATGAATCCCGCAGGGTCAGCATCAAACTCATCCCTTTTCTGCATAAGCAGAACACGGTCATCAGGTTCTCTTGAGGCTTCTATCTCAACACACAATCCAAAGCGGTCCAGTAACTGGGGTCTCAGTTCACCTTCTTCCGGATTCATTGTGCCGGCAAGAATAAAACGCGCAGGATGCCTGAAGGAGATTCCTTCTCTTTCTATAATATTTTCACCGGAAGATGCTGAATCCAGGACAATATCGACAATGTTGTCATCAAGGAGATTGACTTCATCAATGTAAAGAATGCCGCGGTTGGCTGATGCAAGAAGACCAGGCTGAAGGGCGCGTTGACCATCCCTGACGGCAATTGAAAAGTCTATTCCTCCAGAAACACGGTCTTCCGTGGCATTCAATGGATGGTTCACAACACGGACCCTTCTGAATGTGCTTTTCAGGCTTTCTGCAGGTCTTTTCATGCATTCGTCACATCCGGTTTCAGTATGTCCGGGATGACATGAATAGGCGCAGTCACTGACAACCTCTATCTCAGGCAACAGGGCAGCCAGACCTCTGACAGCAGTAGATTTTGCGGTTCCCTTTTCACCGCGTATAAGAATTCCGCCTATTGCCGGGTTTACAGCATTAAGTAAAAGCCCGAGTTTAAGAGTCTCCTGTCCTATGATAGCTGAAAAAGGGTATACATTACGATGCATAGTTTTCTGTTTTTACTCCGTCCATTCTTCTATTTCTCCTTCCATTTCCAGGTATGCTTCACGCAGGTTTTCCAGCATTTCATCTTCTGCGTTCCACATTCCCCTGCCTGCAGCTTCAAGAAGCTTATCAAGGATATTCTGCAGTGCGTAGGGATTGACCTCTTTCATCCATTCCTGCATTTCAGAGTCAAGGGCATATGACTCGGCTATTTTTTCATACATCCAGTCATCAATGACCTCTGCTATTGCATCCCACCCTAAAACAACATCCATCATATGGGAGATATCGCCGGCTCCCTTGTAGCCGTGCCGTTTCATGCCCTCAAGCCACTTAGGATTAACAAGCCTGGACCTTAGTACATGTTTTGCCTCATCAAATGTTGTGCGCATTTTTACGCAGGAAGGATCGGAACTGTCGCCCATCATAGCAAAGGGCAGCTTTCCTCTGACTGTTTTTACTGCAACTATCATGCCGCCGTAGTAGTTATAGTAATCCGTGCAGGACATCATGTCATATTCCCTGGAATCTTCGTTTTTAACGGTTACATCCATTCGTGATAACTGGCGGCGATAGGCCTCCGGCTTTTGTTTTCCATAACTGTCTTTTCCATAGGCATGTGATGAATAACGGATATAGTTATTGCCCAGGTCTTCCTGTGTCTTCCAGTTCTTTGATTCCACGAGTTCGGCAACTCCTGCGCCGTAGGTCCCGGGCGGGCAGCCGAAGACCCTGAAAGATGCCTCCCGAAAGGCATCTTCTTTATTCATACCCTCTTTTAAATATTCATCCATGTCTTTGTAGATATTTCTACGCAGGAAATTAGACTCGGGCGGTTCATTGAGTGCCGCTACCATTTGAACAGCTTCATCGATTCTTTCTACAATGTTCGGAAATGAATCCCTGAAAAAGCCCGAAATACGGGGGACAACATCAAGCCTGGGCCTTTTAAGTTCTTCCATTGGGATTACTTCCAGTCCCATGACATTCCCGCTGCTCTCAGACCAGACAGGCTTGAGACCCATAAGGTAGAATATCTCGGCAATATCATCTCCCCTTGTTCTCATTGTTGCTGTTCCGTATACAAGTATCCCGATGCTTTCCGGATATTTTCCGGACTCTTCAAGATAGCGCTCTAAAAGGGCATCTCCCAGTTTAACACCCACTTCCCAGGCCGCAGGGCTTGGTATCTTGTTGGGATCAACCGAATAAAAGTTTCTACCCGTAGGAAGGATATCTGCCTGTCCCCTTGTGGGAGTGCCCGAAGGTCCGGGAGGAACAAAACCGCCTGAAAAGCCGCTAAGGCTTGAAAAAATTTCATCCCTGCATTTACTGATATTGGGGACAAGAGTATCAGCAATATATTTTAAAGCCTTTTCCACATGACCAGGATGACCTTCTATGTTTTCTGCTGCAATCCGGCCTGCTTTTTCTGCGCTGAAACCGGCATCAGACAGCCTGCCTATAAGGTCAAGGGCAGTGTTGTGTGCTTCACGGAGGATTTCTCCTCCTGTTCTGTTTTTAAAGTGAGGAAGCACTTTCCCGCGATTGGAAATAAGTTCATCATAATCAAGACCCATTGATGTAACAATTACTTCACGAAGGCTCGGGACCGAACCATTGGGTATCCTTGTAAGCTGTGCGAGAAATTCCGTGAGCCTGTTTCCCTCCGGAGGTGTCCCAAGGATATGGAGCCCGTCATTTATCATTGTATCCGAAAGTTCATGAAGGTATGAATGCAGTTTATCGAGAAAAGAATCAAAATCATTTAATGCTGTTTCCTCATCTATCGCAAGGTCTTTGTCCAGGCTGGCGGCAGCGACTGCCTCCCATATCATGGGCTTTAATACATCAACTTTGGCAGGATCTTCTCTTTCAGCACTCCTGAGATCATTGAGAAGGCTTTCCACCTTGCCCAGGTCATCATAGAGGTCAGCGTTTGTGAATACAGGTGTAAGGTGATCAATAATGCAGGCATAGGACCTGCGTTTTGCCTGGGTCCCTTCTCCCGGATCATTAATAATATAGGGGTATATGTTGGGACGCTCCATTATGGAGAGATCCGGGTAGCACTCTTCGGAAAGACCGAGTGCCTTTCCGGGCAGCCACTCAAGGGACCCGTGTTTTCCAACGTGCATGACTGCATGTGCCTTGAATACATCCCTGATCCACCTGTATTGTGAAAGATAGAGGTGTGGTGGTGACAGGTACATGTCATGGTATATCTTGTCTATATTTTCAAAGTAACCCCTGGGAGGCTGTACCGTAATAAAAACGTTTCCATTGTACATCCCTGCAAAATGCATTTTCCCGTCATGAACAAAGAGATCTCCGGGCATTTCTCCCCAGTCTGCCACCATTTTTTCACGGTTTTTCGTGGGAACTTCCTCATGCCAAGGCAAAAAATCATCAGGTCCTGCATGAGCCTCGGCCCTTTCTGCAAGTTTGTCCGGTGTAAGCCACCTCTGGTCCGAGGTGAGGCGTGAGAGTATTTCATGGGAAACCTCGGTTCCATTCTCATAGGTTCGATCCACGCCATAGCCTTCATCCTTCATGTCGTCAATAAGGACCTTGACACTTTCAAAGCTGTCAAGACCTGCGGCACATCCAATGCGGTCGTTTCTTGGCGGATAGTGGTGAAATATTATTGCGATCCTGCGCTCATCAACAGGTGTGCGGTTGAGCCTGCCCCAGTTGAGGGCCAGCCTGACCATTTTATCCACTCTTTCAGGTATTGGTTTATATTTGGAGAGCAAAGCCCCTGTCAGAGTGTCTATGGTGTCCTGCTCCCTTGTGGCAACAGGCACTGTAATGAGGGCTCCGTCAAATTCAGGCTGTGCAACGGAAAAGGAGACATCCATTGTGGGAAGCCCCTGGATACTTTCCTTCCATTGGGCATATGGCGCAGAACATGTCATTGCCTGTATAACCGGTACATTCAGGCGATCTAAAAGTCCTTTGTATTCAGATGCTGCCAGGGTAAGTGAAAACATGAGCGGATTTATAAGCACATCTATCCGCGGTTTTCCGTTGTCCATAAAATAATGGTCTACTATGTAATCCGCGCCATTGTTGCCAAGGGCATTGTCTTTATACCTGTGATGAAATACAGGTATGACATTGGCTCCATGTTTTTCCACGGAACCGATAATAGCGTCAATAAAGGCCAGGTTGTTGTTAAGCCAGTAGGTCTGGTAAAACCATAGTCCGACAGTTGGTTTTTCAGAGTTTATCTTTTCATTTATATATTGTTCAATGGAAGAAATCCCGGCAAGATCAGGATGATATATCCCTTCAAAGGGCAGCTTCAATGGCGGTTCGCATTCAGTATTATCCTGAAATAGTCGATTGTTGAGGTAAAGTAAAAGATAGTGATAATTAATATATCCGCCGTACCTGATGTAATGGTGCATCCTGTCCCAATCCGGTGTGCCGAAGTCACTTGAAAGCTCCCTCGCAGCCTCAATAGAATCCTCATCTTCGCTGGTAGGCTGGATATGGATAAATGGCTTTTTCATGTCACGGGATGCTG
>JASFHE010000115.1:0-12797 GCA_050123415.1 Desulfobacteraceae bacterium
TATATTCGTGCGTCTTTCCAGACCCCAAATTTCCCTATCTCTAGCAAAAACGCTTGTTTCTGGATGGACACTAATTAGTGCTCATCCAAAAACTAAAGTTTTTATTCGTTAGCTGTCAGCACTCAGCTTTCAGTAAAAGGCTTTTAAAATAAAGACTTAGCTGACGGCTGATAGCTGACCGCTGAAAGCTCCATCCAGAAATTGCCTCTTTCTGGATAGGCACTAATTAGTTCCTGACATTTATCCTTGCCTTCATTCTGATATCCAACAGCTTGCTATTTTAACTTTATTGTTATTTTATTGACTTTTATTGCTATTGTTTGTATATTAATTTGGTTAAAGGCACTCTTAAAGGAGTTTAAAAGGGAACCCCGTGAAACTCGGGGACGGGCCCGCCGCTGTAATCGGGGACGAAAGCTGCAACGAGTCACTGTCATAGCTAACATGATGGGAAGACGCAGCAAATAGGATGATCCGTAAGTCAGAAAACCTGCCTGAGCACATAGGGTTTAAATCACGTGGACGGTGATTGGCCTGTTAAATATTCTGAGGATAAAAAAGGGACATCCCGGATCTATTTTTTTAGATCCGGGATTTTTTATTTTAATGGGAGGATAGTAATGCAAAGGCACAATAATTATTTTTTTAAATCATTCGCACTAATATTTATCTTGACCTTATTATCTATATCACCGGCCTATTCGGATGATAATAAAGATGAAAATAAGAAAAGAATGGACGCGGTCGTTGTTACAGCAACAAGGATGGAAACACCCGTTGAGGAAACCACAAAAAGTGTAAACATAGTATCTTCAGAGGACAGGGAAGAACAGCAGGAGTACTGGTTGCCTGACCTGCTGGATAACCAGCCTGGAATTTTTATAAGAAATCTGGGTGGAGTTGGTCAATGGTCGCATATCAGCATCCGTGGTGCGGGTTCTCAGCACACCCTGTTTCAATATAACGGAATGCCCTTACGGGATGCTGCAGATACACAAGGTACCTTAACATACTTTATAGAAGATTTGTACAGCGGAAGCAACCTGAACAGAGTTGAAGTGCTTAAGGGAACCAGCAGCACACTGCATGGTACTCAGGCAATGGGCGGTGTTATTAATGTAATCCCCGAAAAATGGCAGGAAGGTCTTTCAGCAGAACTTCGCAATGAGTTAGGCCCTAACAGTACATATATTGGAAATGCTAAAATCGCCTATGGTAATGAACGCTACTATTTTAATATTAATCCTATGTATGTAACAAGTGACGGAGAGAACTACGGAGGTCCTGATGGATTCTACTATGATAACGAGGGACTTACACTTGGGGCAGGAGTGGGCCCTACGGATTCGACTACTCTGGAAATAAACATGATCTACTCAGATTCAGACGTTGCTACTACAGGCTCAACGCCCTCGCTCGATGATCTGGGAAATCTGATAATTCAGCAGGCTGATCCAACACAGCACAGGGAAGGTCTCATGTATCAATTCGGCATTACCTGGGGCCATGAGGTTACGGAGAAGTGGGATTATACGATAAAGGGTTCTACAAGTAAAACAGAAAGGCATTATTTCTGGTCTGCCGTATCAGGTGATCAGTCCAACTATGACGGAAAAACCCGATACATTGAATTACAGAACAACCTTTATGTAAACGACTGGCTGACCCTGAACATAGGTGGAAATTATGAAAAAGACATTTATGATGGTGAAGAGCCCAATGATCCCAACAGCGGTGATTACAGCAGGGTTTACTATGATGAAGAATGGGGCAACTATGATATCTTTTCCCAAGCTCAGTTAACCCTGTTGGACAAGAGTCTCTTTTTTACAGTAGGTGGTCGCTACAATGATCATGATAATTTTGACGATGAAACAGTATGGGAAATATCAGGCGCTTATATTATTAAATCAACTAATACCAAGTTTCATGCTCACGCCGGATCCGGTTACAGGACACCTTCTCTTTTTGAAATTTACGGTGGATATGTCTATGGTGGAGTTCTGTACGATATCGGGAATCCGGACCTAATTCCTGAAAAAAGCAAAGGCTATGAATTCGGTATTGATCAGTCTTTTATTGATAATAAGGTAAAAGCTGGTGCAACCTATTTCTTTACTGAGTTTGAAGACCTTATCTCTTATACTAATTTTTCATATTATAATGCGAATGAAGCAGAATCCGAAGGAGTTGAAGCCTATGCCAGTTATAATCCCTGCACCTATTTCAAACTGGATCTGGCATACACATATGTTTCGGCAAAAAGTAAAGCAACGAGTATAAGCGAATGGGCACGGAGTAATTATCAACCCAGAAACAAAATTGATATTATTGCGACAATGTATCCCATGGAAAACCTTACTGTAACAGCCGATTTGAGGTGGCGGGATCAAAAGATTGTACCCCTGAGCGATCCGTTCTGGAATACAATCAGTTGGGAAGAAGACAGTGCCGCAACAATGAATCTGGCAGCCACATATAAGCCAATAGATTTGCTTGATTTATTTGTCAGGATCGAAAATCTTTTTGATAAAGACTATACAGAGTCAGGATATGCCATGCCGGGTTTGAGTGTTTACGGAGGCATGAAACTCAGTTATTAAGTATATAAGGTCAAATTTAAAACAACACCCCATTGCGAGGCAACGGGGCGTTGTTTTATTGTGCTCATCCGGACAACTATCATATATGAGTTTAGTTTTTATCAACTGCTATTATCATAGATTGCTTAGAATCCCGCAGAATCTGTCCTGTTTTTATCAGCAGAACAGCACATGACATCAAGGCGTCCGCCTTTTATAAACACCCAATTTCTGCTTGACATATACAGGTGTTTTTATGTATTGCATATACCGTTTATGGTACTCTTATTAGAGTTTAAAAGGAAACTCCGTTAAAATCGGGGACGGGCCCGCCGCTGTAATCAGGGACGAAAGCTGCAATGAGTCACTGTCATAAAAAATATGACGGGAAGACGCAGCAAGTAGATTGATCTGAAAGTCAGAAGACCTGCCTGAACACATAGGGGTAAATCTCGCGGATAATGGTTGCCCTGTAAATTATCCTTAGGATAAAAAAGGGACATCCTGGATCTATATTGATACCAGGATTTTTTTATGCCCTGAATGTGTCTTAGCTAATTGTACCAGCAATATTTTTTGGACCTGTTACCAGACACAAATTACTATTTAAAAGGCAGTTTTTGACATGAATGAAAAAGGTTTATTAATGGTATTTACCGGGGATGGCAAGGGAAAAACAACATCGGCCCTTGGCATGGCTTTGCGCAGCGCCGGTCACAATAAAAAGGTCTGTTTTATTCAGTTTATCAAGGGATCATGGAAATATGGCGAGATGGAATCCATAAAAAAATTCAAGGATACAATCGATTTCCATGTGATAGGAAAAGGCTTTACCTGGAAATCCGAAAATCTGGAAGAAGATAAAAAACTTGCCAGGGAAGCATGGGATTTTGCCAGAAAAATGATTGAGAGTGGCAAATATAATATGATTGTACTCGATGAGTTTACCTATCTACTCAACTATAATATCCTTGATCTGGAGTCTGTAATTGATACATTAACAGAAAAACCCTCTGATTTACACATTGCTATCACAGGGAGGGGGGCACCTGAAATGTTAATGGATACAGCAGATCTTGTAACTGAAATGCGTGTTGTCAAACATCCCTATAAGACAGGGATACGAGCACAAAAGGGAATTGAATTCTAGCTATTACTACACAGGAGATATTATGTTTTTATACTGGCGTGTTCAGCAGGATCTGGACTGTTTAGATGAAGTCGTGATATTTCATAATCCGAGTTTTATCAGATCCTATAAAAAATGGATAAAAAGAAACGCATCGGGCATTCTACTTGCCGAAGGCATTGATCCTGACTTTATAAAGCTTTCAGGATTGAATTAGTAAAGTCTAATTAAAATATTTTTAAAGGATCACAGAAATTGGATATTTCAGTGTATGTACCCACTTTTTTTTAAAAAAAGCAGTATCATAAAATTTTTTTTTATTCTTACCCTGTTTACGACCTGCTTTTCTTTTTTTATCTGCTGTGCAGAAACGCCCTATACATCAGTAAAAATTGCATTAGTGCATTTCGCAGCAAAGCATAAACAGCCTGAAAATAATCTTGCTGAACTGCTAAAATTAAACCGGCGTGCCGCAGAACAAGGTGCATCCATTATCCTGAATACTGAAATGGCCGTAACAGGATATTCCTTTAACTCACGGGAAGATATAGCAAACTATACAGAGACAGATCATGGAAAAACAATTACTGCCATGGGTAAACTTGCCCTTGAAAAGGGGGTTTATATAGGCATAGCTTTGGCCGAACGAGATCCGTCAACAGAGATTTACTATAACTCGGCCTTTATTATCGGACCTAAAGGAAAGGTTATCTCTAAATATCGAAAAATAATTACTGCTGAAAAAAGATGGGCAAAACCGGGAAGTCCATATCAGGATAATTTTGCAGATACGCCATGGGGGCGCATAGGTGCTGCCATTTGTGCGGATTCCTACAGCGGTTTGCTTATTAGAACCATGGCATTAAAGGAAGTGGATCTTTTATGGATACCTGCTAACTGGCCTGAATCAGGAGGACTTAATCCTGTTCCCATATGGCGGGCCAGGGCGCTTGAGAACGGATTCTATGTGGCTGCCTGCAATCGGACAGGCAAAGACCTTAGAATGGACTGTACCAAAACTATATCAGGTGTTTTCAACCCGGTCGGAAGACCTATATTTAGAGGGTCATCCGAAACATCACGTATATTCTATGCAGATATTCCACTCAATGAGCAGGGTCGTTTCGCAGGAATCAAACGAAACAATAAAATGACGCAGAGGAATATCCACCATTACAGGAACGTATATCTCAGACCCTGGCTGAAAAACCTTACAGCATATTATAAACTTCCTGAAACAGGCATATTGCACGTTTGCTGCTATGTTCCCCAAACAGGTCATCCTGATATTGATGAACTGACATCACACATTGAAAAACATAAAGATAATGATCCTTCAATATGGATACTTCCTCAAACAAACAGCAGTATCATTGATGAAAGAAAACTGTCAGAGATTTCTTTAAAGTATAAAACAGGCATTGCTCTTTCCATAAAGGATGCAAATGGATCTATCCTGGAGTTGCTTATTACTCCTCAGGGCATACAAAACTTTAATAAGGGTAGAGATTCTGAATCTCAAGAATACGAATTCCCTTACAACATTCTTCATTTTGGACCGGCAGCCATTGCCATGGTCCCTGCCAGGGCCATAGAGCATCCGGAGCTTGCTGTTTCCCTCTCAAAGCTTGGGGCTGATCTGGTAATAGTATCTGAAAATAAAATGACTGAAGAAGATTTTCTTCTGGCCCGAGTAAAGGCGCTTACAGGGATTGCCGTCGCATCATGCGCCAGTGAAGGTGCGCAGATAACAGGGATTCAGGACATGCATTTTGGGTGGGACAAGGTAGACCTTGATCATGCGGGTGTTTTAGAGTTTAAACTGGACACCGCAAAAACCCGTAAAAAAAGTTTTTATGATGATATAAATTTTGAGCTTTTACTTTCGAATTAGTCCGCCATATTAGCCGCTCCAAATGCCACTGTAAACCGGAATTTTTCAAACACATTTATATCCCTCATCAGGACATCTTTCAGCAATTCAAGCAGACCTCTGTTTGAACCGGGACCTCCGTCAAGGTAGATATCATCTTCAAGATCCATATTTCCAATAAGCTCTGATATCCTGTCTGCCAGCGACCTGTGAAGCCCGGCAATAATATCCTCGCTGTCCTTATCCATTCTCAGCCCGACAATAAGGTACTGATAAAACAGCCGCCAGTTCCGCCACCCTTATCCATCCATTCCTCCTGACTGCCAGCCAGGGCCGCTCCACTGCGAATAGAGATAATTCCATTAGCCTGACCGTCAGCGTCAAAACCGCCACCATCAGTGACATAAATTGTAACCTGGGTGCGATCAGTGTTGAAGACCGCTCCGTCAGTGCTGCCTTCGACACCCCCTTCAAAGATAAACCAGCCTTCGCCTGGATCATAGGTAAACCAGCCATAATCTTCGGGAAGCGGCGTTGTAAAATATAATGTCACCTCTCCCATCATACCCGGAACCGGAACCTTGCAGCTAACATCAATCAAGCCGTATAAAAAATTACGCGGTTTTTTCGGCAAATCCGGTATTTCAGGAGATGTATCCAGCCGGAGGATAAGGCTTACCAGGTTTCCGCTATGCAGGATACCAATCCTCTTTTCCGTGAGTGTCGCCATTGGTATAGCCCCTGCCGGCAGATAGGCGTGACTCACACCATTATTCATGACCATGTATCGGACCTGATAATAAGGGGATGTATCCCCATTGAGAAACAAACTAAAACGTAATTCCCGGTTTTCGCCCTGTTCTACCACCGGTGCAACAAAGGTGGGTCTAAGAGAATTTTGATTGGAAACAGCCAAAACCCCATTATCTTCCTGCCAGTTCAGTTGATCCCTTTCAGTATCAATAATGTTGATTTCCATGGCGCCTTCACCGATAATACAGGTACTCCCTTCCAGGACAGTCAAGGTATCTGCCCCGCCTTCTGATTCAAAGGCCTCCACCGCATCGACAAACCGGCCGGTCTTTGGGCCGGACAGGGTTTGAACGATCTTGATGAATTTGGCTGAGGACACGCCAAAATCAACCAGGTCAAAACCGGTCTGAGTGTAATAGTCTCCTCCGCCTCCGGCCGTGGGCGGCAGTTCGACCGGTCCCTGCCATTGACTGCCGTCTTCACTTACATATATCTCGGCTGGACCGGGACCAAAATGGTAAACCATGAAATCATGGCCGTCCCGGTCCACAAACTTTTTTCTGAATTCGAGGGTCATGTATCCGTTATTATAATTCCAGCCGGAAAGTTGATCGCCATCAATATCCCGGTCATAATCCGGTGCGCCCAAGGCATTAAGAGCACCGTCAGATTCTCTTGTGGCCCAGGACTTACATCCTGACTCTTTCAACACGGAGGCCGCAAAAACAGGATCGTAGTCAACCACCGTCACCTTAACCGTATCCGTGGCCGTCAATCCGCCACTGTCGGTTACGGTTAAACTGAACACCAGTGTTTGACCGGCGGCATCTACCGGCAATTCCAGTAAGGGCCGCATAATACCGGAGTCAAAGGTCAGGGATTCCCCGGCCAACTGGATCCATTGATATTTTACAATCTCGTCCCCCGTGTCCGGATCATAGGATTGAGAGCCATCCAGCCGAACACGTTTGCCCTGCATGATCTTCTGATCGAGACCAGCCTTTGCGACCGGCGGGTAGTTAGTCGTAACGGTCATGTTTACTTTTTGGGCCGACTGATTCCCGTTTTGATCGATAACGGTCAAACTGAATTCGAGAACCGTGCCATGAGACATTTCCGAATCCACAATAAAATAGGCCTCAGCTTGATCAGTCTCCTCCAGGTCGACTTCAGGCCCCTGGGTCTGTATCCAGGTATAGGAAGCAATATCATTATCCGGATCAAAAGACCGTGTGCCGTCCAGGATGACAATCGCACCCGGGTCAACCAGGGTCGGAGCCGCAATAGAAGCAATCGGGGCATGATTCCCCGGCTCCAGGGCATAATAGGCCTCCACCGCATCGACAAACCGGCCGGTATTGGCCCCTCCGGGTGACTGGATGATCCTGACCAATTGCAGCCATTCATCCGAGAGATCATAATCGTCCAGATCAAACTTATGAGTGTGAAGGAGCTCTCCGCCTGCGTTCCCGGCCGGCAGAACCCCCAAGTCAGTCCAGTTGCTGCCGTCGGCACTGACCGCCACGGTAGCAGGGCCGGGTCCGAAATTATAGACCACCAGGTCGTGGCCCTGACCTCGACCAAAGGCCTTGTCAAAAAGCAGCACCATCAGGCCACTGTTGTTATCCCAGCCCGAGGCTTGATTTCCGGGATTATCCGGATCATAATCCGGTGCCCCCAGGGCGCCAATGGCCTTATCAAAATCTCGAGTCACCCAGCTTTTACTTCCCTCTTCCTCGAAGACCCGCCCGGCAAACACAGGGAAATAGTCGACAATTGTAATCATCACCTCGTCCTGGCTGCTGCGACCAGTGCTGTCGGTTACCGTCAACTGGAAAATCAGTGTCTGGTCCTTCTGGTCAGGGGCGGTGAAACCAGGATTGGCGGTTCCGGCATCAGACAGCACGACCCCAGGCCCGTCAATCTGCTCCCACAGGTAGCTGGTGATATCATTATCTGGATCAAGAGACCCGGAACCATCAAGGGTGACCGAAGTGCCGCGCATAACCTTTTGATCCAAACCCGCGTCGGCAGTGGGTGGATGCTCGGTAATGGCTGTCACAATGACCTCGTCCGTATCAGTCAGGTTTCCACGGTCTGTGACGGTCAGCAAGAATACAAATTGTTCTCCATGTGCTACCTCAGCCGGAATGATGAAATATGGATTCATTGTACCTGCTCCGACAAGGTCTACGTTCCGGCCCCCGGTTTGCGCCCAGTGATAACTAAAAAGATCATCAGGTCCATCAGGATCCGAGGAACCGGAGGCATCCAGAGTCACCTCGGTGCCAACATCTGCACTGAGGTCACTGCCGGCATAGGCCGATGGAGCCTGGTTATCATCCTCAGGCTCCGGAGAAACACCCACGGCATCAATGAATTTACCGGTCTTTGGTCCACCGGACAGCTTTTCGATTTTCAGATATCTGGCCGAGGAGACGCCGAAGGTCTCAAGGGAATAGGTGTCAACAAAGACCTCGTTCCCGCCCGGAGCCACATCCCGTAATTGAACCTGCTCGCTCCATGTAATATTATCCTGACTCATACGCATATAAACAAGATTGTTTGCCACGCCACTCCAGTTAATCCCGCCGAAATGCCAGAAAGTCAGGTCCTGGGTGAATATATAACCGAAATCAAGGACAAAATAACCATACCCCTGCTGCCAGCCCAGGGCATCGCCGGAATAGGTGGCCGGATCGAAATCCGGAGCACCGGTCACCGCTTCCTGAAGATTGGCCGCATTGCCCGTCCACTGCGTCAGAGGCCATGCCGGGCTTGGGTGCTGGTTTTCATACGTTACCAGACTCTGAACAAAATTGTACTCATCTGCGCTTGTGCTTGTAACCATAAGCAAAATGATCAGCCCAAAGGCCAATCCTATTCTCTTACTATACATCATCGATACTCCCTCATTTTTTTTAACTAACCTGCCTGTCCCGATAGCACATGATGCCGGGCTGTCTCCGGCCGGCAACCCATTGCATCAATCTGTTTTCAGGACCTAAAAACCAGCTTTCACACCTAGCCATACCATACGCCCCGGCGGACGGTGCTGATCGTCATCCTGCCATTGGGCGTCAAACAAATTATTAACGGTCACGGAGGTCTGGATATAGCGGCCAAATGAGCGGGACAGTTTTAGATCTACTGATATGTAGGATTCCAGCAGGAGTGTATTTTCGACGTCATAATAACGCTCCCCCATAAAGTGCCAGGAAACCGAAAGATCGGCCAGGTGCGGATGGCGGTAGAAAAGCCCCGCATTGGCACTATGCAGCGGCTGTCCGGAGAGCTGGTTACCTTCTTTCTCCTTGTTGTGGGTTGTTGTCCGGATAAAGTATTTATATCGCACAGAGGCCTCATCAAAGCGATCTATACGGGTCTTGGTATAGGCATAATTTACAAAAAGCTGAAGCCCTTTGAAGGGGCTCCAACGGACTTCGGTCTCCAACCCGGCTGTCATAGCCCGGTCGACGTTCTGCCAGAGCACGGTGTTTTCCTTGAGATCCTGGTCAGGCAGATCGGCCCTGGCCTCCGTACTCTCTATCCAGTCGTAAAGGCCATTGTAATAAGCGGTCATCCCGAACATGATTTTTTCGGACCGACGATACTCCAGTCCGGCCTCATATCCGATGGCATTCTCTGTTTTCAGCAGCGGGTTGCCAATCCGTTCCCGCCCCGGAGGCTGTTCAAAAATGCCGAACAGGTTCATTAGCGTGGGGAAATTTGAAGACCGGGATATTGATCCGCGAAAGCTAAGGGATTTGTTCAGGTGATAAAGCACCCCCAGTTTTGGGTTGATCTGCTCATCAAAACGTTCTTCATACTCCTCAAGGATGGATTTATCCTCATAGAAGGTATCAAAAAACCGAATACGTTCATATTCAACGCTAAGGGTCAGGTCAATTTTTCCAAAAGTGATTTCATCCAGGGCAGTCACCCCCCCGCTGATCTGTTTACCCTGCATTACATCGCTCTTCCTGAGTGCATTAACCGCCGCCTCACGGGACTTGATCTCGTTGGCTATGGTCCCGTACCTAAGATTTGCGGCCAGCATAAGGCGATGTCTGTTTCCAAGAAACAAGGAAACATTGGCTGCGCCGGCATAATCCACGAGGGGAATCCGGCTCTCCTGACCTCTTACCCTGTAGTAATAACGGGAATCGGCCAGATTGAATGAATCAGGTTTAGGGGTAATGGGACGATTAAAAGAAAAGTCTTCTTTCAAATAAGAAAATCCGGCATTGAAATCAATATGGTCTTGGTATTTCAGGGTCATGGTCGTGCGATGGCGCTTCTGATAGTTATCATTATCCTTCATGCTGTTATGGACATTATTAGACCAGTAAGAGCTTTCCAGAGAGAGAGTAGTGCTCTCGGCAGGAGTAAAAACCAGGCGCCCGGTCAAGGCGTCAGTTTTACGGATCTGGTTATCATTAATCGCTTCCAGAAAACCGGTGATGGTATTTTGGCCCTTGTGGTCGAGTTGGCTCCACTCTTCAATTTTTTCGTCAACCCATTGGCTGCTCCAGCTTGGGTAGCCGTCCGTATCAAAATGGTGGTATCCAAACAGAAAGCCCCATTTATCGGTCAAACGGGTCGAAAAGGAGACATCGCCGCTCCGGGTGTTATATGTACCGTACCTGGCTTTGACATAGGCCTCGGTCTTATCTCCGGGAACCTTACCCTCGATATTGATAATACCTGCCATAGCCGAAACCCCACCGACCGAGGCGCTCATGCCCCTGGCAAGCATGATCTTTTCCACCATTTCAAGGGAGAATTCGTCGGACTTTGCTCCTCCGCAGATTACCCGGTTAAGGGGCAGGCCGTCCTTTAAAAAAACCGTGGTCCTGGACTGGGAAAATCCACGCATACTTGTTTTACTGTCCGGCCCGAAGATTCCCCAGGGCTGCAGCACCTGAACCCCGGCCATGTGTTTTAACAGGTCATCTATATCCCGGGCTGCTGTTTTTTCAATGTCCTCCCGGGTAATAATCGTCAGGCTCGCCGGACCGTCTATAATTTCGTCCTCCGGCCCGGGAGCTGTAACCACGACATCTTCCATTCTATAAACAGGATTTTCGTCGTCCTGTGTTTTGGCTTCATCCCCGGCTTCAGCAAACCGTACCTGCAGGATCAATAAAAAAAATATCAAAAAAAAGGTCAGATGATGCATGTACATCTCCGGATATTTTAAGAATAAACAACCGGCCAGCACCGCCTCCTTTCCGGACCATGAAGATCCAAAAAGGCAGCGATGCCGGCCGGTTGATGTGAGTTCTTGCTGTTAATGATTTTAAAATGTTTTAAAACCGTTTTAACCGGTAAAATCTTCCTTTAAAAAGGACAAACCAGTAGTTATAATCTCTTTCGTCTGAGCCCTATAAGGCCGGCCAGACCGGAACCCAGCAGCCAGAAAGCTGCCGGTACGGGAACTGGACTGACCCCGACAGCGTCGATAAACTTACCGGTTTTCGGGCCGCCGTTGATCTTTTCGATCATCAGGTATTGGAAAGTATCCACACCAAATGTATTATACAGATTGTAAGTGGTTTCATACAGGGTCTCACCCCCGGGCAATACATCCTCTAACTGGACATCACCGGCCGTGCCCCTGGGCCGGCCACCGAATCCATCCGTATTGTTGGGATCAAAATCCGTGTGTGTGGGGGTCCAGTTGGTGCCGTCCTCACTCACGTACATGTAGACAACGTTGTTTGCTACACCACTCCAGTTAATCCCACCGAAATGCCATAAAGTGATGTCGTAATCGCCCGTGAAGGTCTGGCCGAAGTCAAGGACAAAGTTACCCCAACCCTGCTGCCAACCCAGAGCATCACCCGAGATGCCGGGAACATAGTCAGGCGCCCCGGTAATAGCATCTTCCAGGCTGCTGGCATTGCCCGTCCATTGGGTCAAACTCCAGTGAAAGCTGTCGCCGACGGTCATGTTGTCGACATATACAGTTGCAGCAGGAGCCGGGCTAGTGAAAACCAGGGTTATGGCCAGAATACATAAAAAAAATATTGTTTTTTTCATTTCTCTCTCCTTTTTCATTTTAAAATATAAACAATAATAAAATACCGTTTATCTTTGATTTACATAATTTTATTAGATTTAACTAATCCGTTAGGCCAACAAATTAGCGTTTAAAGCCATTTTTTAGCTCAATGAACTCCATCAATAAATGGGGACAGTGAAACAGGAGGGCTTAATCCCATCTTTATATGGCAGGTTCGAGCATTTGAAAACGGATCCTATGTGGCGACCTGCAACAGGACAGGAAAAGATCATTCAATGGTTCAGTCCAGGACCATTGAGCATCCGGAACTTGCTGTTTCTCTCTCAAAGCTTGGAGTTGATCTGGTAATAATGTCAGAGAAAAATATGACAGAAGAAGAATTTCTTCTTGCCAGGGTAAAGGACAGTCTCTGGTTTTTGGATATGAGCCTCA
>JASFHE010000116.1:0-12696 GCA_050123415.1 Desulfobacteraceae bacterium
GCGCCTGCTGCAAATCTCTCTCCCAAGGGTGCGCCTCCAATCTGGCCAATGATTTTTGTGATAATTGCCTGCGGCGCCATATCCGGTTTTCATGCCCTTGTCTCATCAGGGACATCATCAAAACAGTGCGATGCCGAAACAAGTTCGCTTCCCATAGGTTTTGGCGGAATGCTTCTTGAAGGCTTGCTCGCGACATTCGTGGTAATATCATGCGGAGCAGGCATTGCCATGGGATTTGTCAAGGGAGACGAAATATTCACAGGAGTGGAGGCTTTTAATCACCATTATGCAAGCTGGATAGGCGGCAGCGGTTTAGGTAACAGGTTGAGCGCCTTCATAGTGGGTTCGGCAAATATGATCGAATCTATCGGTATCCCAGAAAAGATATGTATGACAGTCATGGGGGTTTTTATTGTTTCATTTGCTGCAACCACACTTGATACCGCCACGCGCCTGCAAAGATATATTGTTGGAGAGATTTGTACGGCTGTCAATTTCAAGGCAGGTTCCGGAAAGCATCCCGCCACATTAATAGCTGTTGTTACAGCCCTTATCCTCGCCTTCTATAATGGAAGCGGTACCGGAGCCCTTGTACTCTGGCCTCTGTTCGGGGCTACAAACCAGCTCCTTGCGGGGCTTGCCCTGCTTGTTATTACCATCTATCTTGCCAGGAGGAAGTCAGGTTCCATTTATACAATGATACCAATGGTTTTTATGATAATAGTGACAGGATGGGCAATGCTTATCAACCTGGATGATTTCTATAAAGATGGTAACTGGTTGTTATTCAGTATAGGCATGATCACCATGCTGCTTGAAATCTGGATGATCATCGAAAGCATAATTGTTATGAAGAAAACTATAAGGGCCTAATGAGTATTCAGTAAATATGTTCATTTATTATATGAGTACAATCCGCTTTTTAAGAAGCCCAACCACTGTTTTAGAATAATATATTTACATATTTACAATACAATGATATAAAAAAAATATGTTAGAGAACAGAAAAATAAAAAAAAATAATTTAGCTGATCAGGTTTTTGAAGCAATTAGAAAAAGTATAAAAGATAAAGAATGGGAACAAGGTTCCAAGCTTCCTTCAGAGGCAAGTTTAGCAAAGATGTATGGTGTGAACCGACTCACTATCAGAATCGCACTTCAGAAACTAAACGCTAAGGGCATCCTTGAGACTAGAGCGGGGGAAGGCACATTTGTCAGAGAGTTCGACTTTATAAAATATATCAATGATGTTTCCGATATGATCATGTCTCCGCATATGTTGGAGGGTGTATGGGAGTTTAGAAGATATTTTGAATTAGAATGTATTCGATTATCTATCCAGAAAGCTGGTGAAGCTGAAATTAAAAGACTTGAGAAAAAATATAACGCTTTTGAGAAAATTGTAAGAGAAAAAAGTAACGTTAGTGATGAACATATCCATCAAATAGTCGAGGCTGATCTTGCTTTTCATTACGAGATATGTAAAAGCACAAAAAATCCTTTGTTTTCTCTAGCTTTCGTCGCTGCCAGGGAACCGATATATCAATATATTAAATCACGTATAGCAAATGGTTTGAAAAATATTGAATCTGAAGACATAGCCATAGAATTGCTGCATTCCAGGTCTTTGGATAATCATAAATTAATAATGAATGGGATAAAGAACAGGGATTATAAACTCTGTGAAAAGGTATATTTTGAGATGACAGATTATAATAATCCCTGAGATATATGAGTGGAATATAAAAACAATAAATTTTTACTTGTCTGACTTGGATCATATAAGGAGTATCCTTTTTTTTTCATTCTCAATCATTTTAATCCATAAGAGCAAAATTAGTGGATACTACTTGGTATAACTATTCATAAATTTTTTATCCACCTGATACAGGAATCAAATCCGGATACATCACTTGTCGGGTTGTTGATGCCAAAACCATGGCCTCCCTTTGCGTAAAAAAAGCAATCTACCTTTACCCCGGCTTTCTGCAGTGCAGCAATAAACAGGATTGAATTTTGAATTTTTACTGTAGTATCATCATTAGCGTGTATGATAAAAGCCGGAGGTGTATCTGGAGTCACATGAAGCTCGTTTGAAAACTCCAGGATCTTTTCCTGTGGAACAGGAATTTTGGCCATCTGCTTTTCAGCTTCACCAGGGTCCGATCCCATAAGCTGGAGCATTTCAGCGGGTATGGATTTTTCTCCGATCAAACGCAGTCTGGAACCGAAATGTGTTAAATTATCAGTAAAACTTATTACCGGATAATTTAAAATCATAAAGTCCGGCCTGACATTGATATTTTTTAGATTGGGAGTATAGCATTTTTCAAAATGGGTGCCGGCAGTTGAAGCCAGATGCCCGCCAGCAGAAGATCCCATAATTCCAACCCTGTCAGGATTAATGCCCCATTTTGATGCATTCTTCCTGACCACGATCAATGCCCTTTGTGCATCCTGAAGCGGTACTGTTTCCTTGTTTTTAAAAAGTGACGGCTCAGGCAGCCGATACTTTAAGACTATTCCAGTAATCCCCTCTTCTGCCAGGCGTTTTGCTGCAGTAGTCCCTTCATGATCATATGCCAGCACAGAATATGATCCTCCGGGGCAGATAATAACCGCAATACCGGTATTTTTTTCCCGGGGCGGCAGATAGATTTTAATGGAAGGATTAACCACCTGAAAATAAAGTTTTCCAAAGGGGGCATCATTGGATTTTTCAGCCCGTCCGCCTGTAATTAGATTGGGAATTTCTCCGTCATAAAGATTTATCTCTTCCTGTGAAAGAGCGGGAAAACAACTGAGCGTGATTAACAGAAGTATTCCGATAAAAAGTGAAAACTTTTTTAATATGTTTTTTTTCATTTTAATCTATCCTTATATCAAGTTCTAATAAATCACATGATGAATCATAGATCATACCTGGTCTTCTTATTCCTCAATCATTTCAAGCAGCCCGTTGATAATTGACGTTTCAGCGCAGTTAGGCTCCAGGCTCGAACTCAGTACCTGGAAAGTATAGCGCTGAAAGGCATCATCGCTGGGGATATAACCTGAATTTGCGGCCCCGTTGGTAATTGATGCAAAAACAGTATTGTTCAGCGGTGATTCTTTTTTCAGCTTTTGTGCAATAATATTATATACCTCTGCATTTACTCCGCATAAGGCAATATTGCCTATCCTGAGCAGGCTCAACTTTATATTTACAGGAGCCCCCTCTATATAGGTTCCGGGAGCGCCTTCCCTGCCTGTATTGGTGCGTGTTCTTCCGGGGCAGGTAACGGTCCTTTGTGAAGCGGTAATAGAAACCGCAGATTCTGTTCTTTGAGGCAGATCCATTACCCTGAGAATTTCCTCTCCAAGTATCTGCCCTAACGAAATGATCATTTGCGCCTGTCGGGCCAGCACTTTTTTATCAATTTTAACATCTGATTCTCCTCCCATACCGGCCATCATAATTGCTTCACCGATATCTTTGGCTTTTCCGCTTTTCATAAGGGCTTCTGTCTTTTCCATGCCCACATCAGTCATTGGCCTGATAGAAACAGGATTCTGGTCTCCTGCTGCTCCGCTTGAAAACAGAGCCACCAGTTTATTGTCATAATATTCTTCAATATATCGTGAAGTTTCGCCGGGAAAATCAGCACTGATCGATCCGCTCATGAACATGGTATTTGCATGCATGGCATAATTGTAATACACGGCAATCGGTTCACCTGATACACTTTTAAATGTTACCACTGCCACGGTCTTATCAGAAGGCCCATCATGGTCAGGTCCCTGTGACCACAACCTTGTAACCGGATCAATAACATCCCTGTTAATATTGAGATAGCAAAGCCCGGTCTTAAAACTCATCCGGGCAGGCTGTAGATTTGACTGTGCCTTTTTTACTGCTTCACGCACAGCGGAATCTGCACCCTCAATGTTTCCAAAAGGAGCACCATGGGTATGAGAAGCGGAAATAAAAATGTTTACAGCGGGTATACCTGTCTCTTTTTCTATTTCTCGGGTCCACCTGTCATATTGTTCATTGGTTACCATACCCTGGTCAACTGAAACCAGTGCGGCGCCTGTTGTCTTATTTTTAATAACAACAACGCGGCAGTATAATCTATCGAGTATTTTATTATAACCTTTTGGCAAAGCATCTTCATATGGTGTCATATCTGTCTTTGCTGCACCTGCCCGGAAGGGAGACGGTTCATCTTCCATGGAAAAAACCTGGATATTAAATACAAATAGAATCAGTGTTATTAAAATACCTTTTTTCATTTTTATGTCCTTTGCACTTTTATATTAATCAATTTTTAAAATCCTGACAGGGCCAAGCAGACCGGACGGCTTTAATGGTGAATCTGCCCTGTAGGGTTCTGATGTAGTAAAGGTAATTTTATTTTTCACATCCGGCTGACGATCTCCTATAAGCCTGTTTACCCACAGGTTGGTAACCTTTATTTTTATATCATTAGCCCCCTGCTTCAGGACATTTGTTACATTTACCTTAAAGGGTTTCTTCCACACAATGCCGAGTGATTTACCGTTTATCACCACTTCTGCCAGATTTTGTACAACTCCTAAATCGAGCCACAGTTGAGCATCAGGATTAAACCAGTCTGAAGGGGCCTGAATTGTTTTTGTATAGATCCCTGTCCCGGAAAAATATTTTATTCCCCTGTCAGCATTTTCATTCCACGGGGTGAGTGATTTAAAAATAGCCTTTTCAGGAGCACCTCGGCCAGGCTGAAAATCCACCTCCCACTCTCCTTCAACAGTTGATAATGCTGTTTCTGTTGTTTCAGGGAGGGTAAACGATTTAACATCTGTTTTATTTTTAAATACTGCGAATACGGCATCATATGGTTCAAGGTGCAGCTCTACTTTTGTAATGCCGTTTTCAATTTGATAAGATGCCTTTTCGATCAATCCTGTTTCCGGATGCTATATTTCCGGCGCCATCCCCGTTACCCTGAACAGGGCATCTATATCTTCAACCCGGTCATTATGATTGGCTACCCAGTATATATCCGTGCCGTCTGTATTACGGTGAATAAAGAACAGTCTGGTATCATCCTGTGGTTTGATACAATTAAAATCAGGGTTAATATTCTGTGATTTCAATACATCGGCGAGAGTCATTCCCGCATATACCTTACCTCTGCCAACATTATTCACACCATCTTCGTTTGCCCATAATTTATTTACAATGGACATGAATTCTTTTGGGTCATCAGCCAGGCTCGGTGTCTGAACAGGCTTTGCTCCGGTTATTACCGCACCTTCGTTTACCATATCCCTGATTTTGCGAAGTACCTTTAATGTCATGTACCTGCTGTTCGGGTCCAGTACCAACACACGGTAACTCATGCCGCCCGGAGTAACAATACTGCTGTCATCCACTGTCATTAAATTAACCAGTGCATCCGCGTTCACAAAATCATAATTATAACCTTCTGGTATTTCAGGGAGGCCATTGCCATCGCGTCCGCTGAATAATGCAGTGATGTTGTTATCTTCTCCATAGTAATATGCCAGGTCAGCAACATACTTTCCCTGCTGTAACATATAACAGCTGCGGGCCAGATAGGTTGTCCAGGCTATGGCCTCCTCAGCCCAGGTTTCATTTCTTGTAAACCACTGGCCAAAAGGACCCAGGCTTAACCCCGGTTCTTTATCCATTAAAGGCTGATGTACTGATGTATGAATTACAAAACGGTTTAAACCGCAGGCCATTGCATAATCAGCTACAGGTTTCAGTAACGCTGGAGACCAGGCCCAGTCGCTGCCCATTGCTGTTAATGATTCTGCGGCAGCAATATTTTGTCCGTATACATGGGCGGCAGAAGCAGACTCACGCACATCGGCCTGGTAAATTGTTGCAAAATCCCCCTCGTTTCCGCCAAACCCGCCGGGTGTCCAGGCAGCACTCATTGGAACATCTGCGGTCCGTTTTGCTTCCATTCCGTCGCCTATAAATGCCCGTCGTGCCTCATGGGATTCTGAATAACGCCCCATCCCCCGTTCCTTCAGCAGGTCGGTCAACTGGTCATAATGATTTTCTGTAACAAGGTCAGCCAGTGTTTTTCTGAAATCCCATAAAAATTTATCGCTTGCTTCCGCACTTTCAACAATATGGCCGGATAAGACCGGAAGCCAGGGGAGCATATCATAACCCCTGCGCCTCTTAAACTCATCAAACATTTCATCAGTCCAGTTTTGTGTCCCGGCTTCCCAGCTGTCAGTTATAATATACTGAAGTCCTCTTTCTCCCATTAAACCGTTTGTGGCATCTTTATACTGATCAAGATAATTGGTGAAATAGGATTTCACATGTTTTGCACTCAGTTTATCCACCTCAAGCCCTGTTGCTTCGGGCGAAGCAGGACCATTCTGATGCCCGGTAAGGGAGTACCCGAGTCTTAACACCATCCAGTTCCCGGAAGGAGGAGTCCAGTTAAGTGTTCCGTCTGAATCCATGTTTGCTGTGATATCTATCACGTTTGCTTTATTTATCACGCTGTCAGGGGTTACGGCGGGAGTAAAGGCGTCATATAGATCAGTGGCTGCAGCAAATGCGGCCTTCTCTTCAAACCGGTTAACCCGTCCTGCGCCATAAAGCACGAGTTCGGCTACTTTAATGCCTTTGGGCTTTTCGGTCGACATTCCAAACATACCTGCCATGGCTGACATTGATTCATCCTGTACGGGAGGTTTTTCCCATACAAATCTGAAAAACTTTGCAGCAGTCGGCTTAAATGAAATAGTTCTTTTAGCGAGTGGACCACTGGTAATATCAGTTACTTTATAAAAATCATTACCATTATCGCTTGCTTCCAGGGACCTTTTTTCTCGTGCAGCCATAAACATGTTTTGAATTCCGCCGCCGGCAATAGAGAGCGCCTGGACAGTTACAGGTTCTGTGAATTCAAATTGTATCCAGGAATTTTCTCCTTCTTTTCCAAACGGTAATAATGAAGATTTAACAAGGTCTCCGTCTGTCAGTTCTGACAGGGAAAATTCTCCCCCGCTTGCGGTAATTTCAGGATTAAGCGCTAAAAGAGAAAAGTCGTTATCAGGCAGACGATAGGCAATAACCGCAGTATCTTTATAATAATCCGGTACCGGTTTTTCCGCCTCTCCAAATCCTCTTTGCAGACCCGTATTCTGAAAAGGCCCTGAAGTGATCGGAGGTTTTGGAAGTACGCCGGAAAAAGTTTTGCCTCCTTCAATTCTTGTTTCGGTCCAGACATACTTTTTCATCGCTTCTTCAGGTTTAACCCATGGCCCTCCGCTCTCACTCCAACCCGGAGACCCTGCTATAGCCATTTCCAGTCCCAGGGAATCCGCCAGTTCGGCAGTATAGGAAAATGCATCTTTCCATTCAGGGGTCATATAAATCAGTCTTTTTTCCACAACCTTTGGTGTGGCCAGACCTGCATCAAAATTTTGAAAACCGCCAATACCGGAGCGTTTCATCCATTCCAGATCAGCCTTAATTCCTTGTTTCGTAATATTTCCATTCATCCAGTGCCACCACACCCTCGGTTTAGCGCTATGGGACGGATCTTTAAATCCTGCCTCGAGGTGTTCTGTTTTTTTCGGATCTTTTGGTACAGACTTAAGTTCATCTGTTTTTTGCGGGTCGGAACAGTTTTGAAGGATTAAGAAGGTAAAAAGAATTAGAAGAACAAACCTGAGAAATCTCTTTTTAAAACCATACCTTGAAAAGTTATTCATGATATTTCCTCGCAGGATAGGGTTTATAATTTATTTTCTCCAGATGCATAATCTTATACGGTATGTCCTCACCCATGACAAGCTCAAGATATTTAATTCAATCTTAAAATTATATTTGACATTGTAGATAGTTGTGCATACAATCAACTTGTTATGTTTTCATATGATAGAAATAAATCTTTGGGGCACCTCACAGGCCTTGCAAACAGACTGCTAAGCAACAGGCTTGCCAGGCGTTTCAGGGAATCCGGGATCGATATGACAGCTGAACAGTGGGGAGCATTGCTTGTTTTGATTAACGGTGATGCTATGACGCAGGTAAAGCTTGGTAAAAAGCTTTGTCTTGAAAAATCCAGTGTCAGCCGTCTCGTAAACGGGCTTGAGCGCCGCGGATGGATTGAGCGGACAAAATCAAAGGATGACAACAGGCAGAAACTTGTTTCTGTAACAGAAAATGCACTGGAGACAGCGGAACAGTGCGCTTCCATTGCCAAGGATGTGCTTGAAGAAGCACAGCAGGGTATGAGTGAAGATGAACGACTTGTATGCAGGTCATTCCTTACACGTATAATAGGTAACCTGGAATGACCTGAGCTTAATACCTATGGGAGAATATCGACAGCATAAAGTTGTATATACAACGTAAAGACATATAAACTAAACAGCATGGGAGGACGAAAAAATGACATTAAAATCAGTTCTTAAAGACACAAAATCATTACTTGAATACCTCGGTTTAAATGAGGAACCATTCGGAGTATATTATGATAACACTCTTCCTGAAAAGGCATATGGCCCTAAACCGGGTGTACCAATATCGCGCGAACTTGAGGATGAGGGAAAGGTAGACATGCAGGAGGTTTTTAAAACCTTTTCGTGCGTTATGGGAAACATCTGGCTTGCCAGAAAAAAACAGTGCGCGGCCTATATATCAGCGGAAGAATACGGCTGTCCAGGGGGAGTATTTTACTGCTCAATGATGAAACCCAACATCAGGTTTATCGAATATTATGTGACAACAGGCTTTCCCGGCACTCCCGTTCATGGTGAACGGTATCTGCCGTCTCCTGAAAGTATGAGGGAGTTCCTTAACAGGGTAGATCCGCGCGAGGCCCCGGCAAAATACTGTATCTTTAAACCCCTTTCACAGTTTAGCGACAATGAAGAACCTGAATTTATTATCTTTTTTGTAAGGCCGGAAGTATTGACAGGCCTCTTCACACTTACGACCTTTACTACCGGCGATGTTGACTGTGTAGCATCTCCGTTTGGCGCGGGATGCACAAGTATGATATCATGGCCCCTGTATTATAAAGAAAAGGGAATAGAAAAGGCGGTATTGGGAGGTTTTGATCCTTCTGCCAGGAAATTCATGAAGACCGATGAGCTGACATTTACCGTCTCATTGTCTCTGTATAAAAAAATGCTGGATAAACTGCCTGAATCAATGTTCAGTGTAGACGGAGACTGGACAAGTGTCAGGAAAAAGGTTTCAAGAAGTGCAAAGGCATGGGGTGAAGAATAATAAAGGATAATTATGGAGGCGCATATGGAAAAACAGTCAGGAGTTATTGCGGCCTTTGTCATCCGCGATGCGGCACATTGCTGCACATTGAAGGCGGTAAAGTAGTAAAAGTCACCGGAGACCCGGATCATCCGATCAGCCGGGGAGTCATCTGCGAACGCGGCCGATTGATGGCAGATCACATTTATCATCCGCAGCGATTGAATTATCCCCTGAAAAGAAGTGGCGAACGGGGACAGGGCAAGTGGGAGCAGATCACCTGGGATCAGGCGCTTGATGAAGTTGCTGAAAAACTGTCCGGCCTGAGGGATAAATACGGTGCTGAAACCCTGACTTTCACCCATGGCACCAAGCGTACCTACCACTGGGACTGCCGCCGCTTTTTCAACCTGTTCGGTTCTCCAAATACCTGCGGTGTAAACACCATATGCATGTGCCCTAGCTATGCAACGGAATTTGCCACATACGGGGGTATGGTCATGGGAAGCGAGATAATGGGGGCAAAGTGTATTGTTATGTGGGGCAGTAATGCCTCAAAATCAAACCCTATAGGTACTTACCCCCAAATTGTTATGGCCCGGAAAAACGGCGCAAAACTGATCGTCATTGACCCCAGGAAAACAAAAGAGGCCGAAATGGCAGACATGTGGCTCCAGATAAGACCGGGAACGGATGTTGCCCTGATGATGGGCTGGATTTGTTATATTATAACAAATGACCTGTATGATCATGAATTTGTAGAAAACTATACCATTGGCTTTGAAGAACTCAAAACCGCGGTTGAATCCTGGACCCCGGAAAAGGTTTCCGAAATCACATCAATTCCGGTGAACCTTATTACCGAATCGGCAAAAATGTACGCAACTGACAGGCCCGGTGTAATTCCCTTTGGGCTGGGGCTGGATAAACAGGGAGTAAACTCCACCCAGTGTGCCAGGGGCCGGGCCATTATCCGGGCTATTACCGGCAATCTTGAGGTTCCGGGTGGTGACAACTTCAGCATAGCAGGCGATATCGGGAAGATCCATGATGCCGAGTATCTTGAGATCAACGAAGTCCTGCCCGAAAGCCAGAGAGTTAAACAGCTTGGTATAGACAAATACCCGTTTTTCGGTTTCCCCGGCTGGGAAATGAACCAGGCTGCAAACAAAAAACTGCCTGAAGGTTACCTTATGGCGCCCGAGGCATGGCACTCCAACCTGGCCCATGCAAGGGAAGTTATGGAGACCATTATTACGGGTAAGCCGTATCCGGTGACTGCCGCAATCACCCTGGCAAACAATCCGCTTCTTGCTCTGCCCAATACAAAACGAGTGTTTGAGGCGCTTCAGGCGCTTCAGCTTTATGTGGTTATGGATTACTATATGACCCCGTCCGCAGCCATGGCCGATTATGTTTTCCCTGCATCTACCACTGTTGAACAGCCTGAAATGTGGCTGTCCGGCGGATTCTGCCTTCCATGTCCACAGGGGATTGAACGTATTAACGAACGTCGGAACAGCTATGACTTTTACCGGGGGCTTGGTTTAAGACTGGGACAGGAAGAGTACTGGCCCTGGAAAAATGTTGAAGAGGTATATGACCACTGTCTTGAACCTGTGGGAATTACCTTTAAACAGCTTGCGGAACAAAACGGCATCTTGGGCAAAAGGGAATATCAGCGTTACAAAAAGCTGGGATTCGGGA
Organism: Desulfobacteraceae bacterium; assembly: GCA_050123415.1. Lineage (GTDB taxonomy): Bacteria > Desulfobacterota > DSM-4660 > Desulfatiglandales > HGW-15 > JAAZBV01. Next base: position 10,949 of record JASFHE010000116.1, read on the forward strand.
CACCTTCGGGTAAGGTAGAGCTTAAATCCTCGATATTTGAAAAGCTGGGCGCATCTCCCCTACCTCAATACAAAGAGCCCATATGGAGCCCTGTGGCCGATCCGGAAATGGCAGAAGAATATCCCCTGATCCTTATCACGGGAAGCAGGTTTATGCCAATGTATCACTCCGAGCAGCGGCAGATCGAAAAAGCGCGGAAAAAATACCCTGACCCTCTTGTTACTATTCATCTGGAAACTGCTGAAAAATACAACCTTGAACAAGGAGACTGGGTAGTTATTTCAACTCCCCTTGGGAAAATACGGCAGAGGGTTAATATCTCGGATGTTGTGCGTCAGGATATGTGTGATGTACAGCATGGATGGTGGTTTCCCGAGCGCGATATGAAGCTTCCGGATCTATCAGGGGCATTTGAATCCAATGCAAATATGCTCTGCCCGGACGATCCGGAGTTCTGCAGCCCGGAGATCGGATGCTGGCCGCACTCCGCACTGTTATGCAAGATAGAAAAGGAAAATCCGAATCAGAGTTAATTATCTTTTTTGCAAACGCGGATCAGCTGTCAGCCCTGGTTCTGATGGCTGATTTTGGTCCCATAGTCTTTTCCATCCGTCCAATTTTGTCTTGCACTATAAAACGGCAGTATGATACTGATTACATCAGAATTTCACTTTTTATAGAGCTAAGATGATTAAGGAGTTGGTACTTTGATTAATAAAAAAGGAACGTCGGGCCCAGCAGGAATTAAGCGTCTGGGGAACTATGCCTTCTTACTAGTTGCTATATTGGTTGTACTCTGGTTTTTTCTGGCAAGCAGAAAAGACACAGTTCCTTCACCGGATATTGGACAACGGGCAAATATGCAGGCAGAACCACCTCAGGTACGGGTCCGGGAAGTTGTTGCGAAGGAGATTTCAGGCACGAGGGAATACATCGGGCGTGTAGAGGCTATCGATTCCGTGGACCTTGTCGCCAGAGTATCCGGTTACCTGGAATCTATCGATTTTGTTGAAGGTCGAATCGTAAAGACCGGAGACCTGATGTTTACCATTGAAAAGGATCGGTTTAAAGCTGAGATTGCAGTCCGAAAAGGTACGGTTTTACAGATAGAAGCCAATCTGGATGAAGCGGAAAAATACCTCCGGCGACTCCGGTCCGCCAGACCGGGAAGTGTTCCGGAAAAGGATATCGAATCTGCACAGAAAAATGTCGACTCCAGTAGTGCACAGCTGGTTTCGGCAAAAGCCAACCTGAAACTGGCGGAAATCGATTTCAGGTACGCTACTGTCAGGACTCCCATTTCGGGACGTGTAACTAAAAAGGCATATTCCGTTGGGGATTATGTAGGCCCGAATTCCGGTACCATTGTTACTGTGATTAAAACTGATCCGATCCGGGTAGTATGCTCAATGAGTGAAGTCGAATACCTTAACCTGATGGAACGATCAGGGTCTTCTCCCGAAAAAATATTCCGGCCGGCACTCCGTCTTCCCAATGGCAGCCTGTACAAGGGAGATGGCGCATGGGATTTCGCCGACCCGGTTATAGACAAAAATACAGGGACCATCTCCCTGTGGTCCAGGTATGATAACCCCGATGGGCTCCTGATTCCGGGAGGATATGTAACCGTAATACTGAATCCGGTCAAGCCGGAAATACTGCCACTGGTTCCGCAGGCGGCAGTTATGGAAGGCAGGGAAGGCAGCTATATCTATGTGGTGGGAAAAAACAATGTAGCAGAGATGCGG
>JASFHE010000117.1:0-12693 GCA_050123415.1 Desulfobacteraceae bacterium
TACAGCCATATGAACTAAAAAAAATAGAACATTAGCCTTGTGAATTATATTTCATAGTATTATATTCTATCGGAATTTCGTTGGTTTAAAAACTCTAATTCTGGCAGACCTTCATGGTCAGCTATCTAAAAGGTTATTATGTCAGTCAAATTATCACCCAAAACAGTAAAAAAAGAATTTATTGAAAAACTGGAAAAATTAAGCGGCCAGAATGTCCAGCAATGTTTCCAGTGCGGGACCTGTTCAGGTTCCTGCCCTATGCTCGAAAGTATGGATACACACCCCAGAAAAATATTAAAAATGGCACAGCTCGGGCTTGAAGAAGAACTTGAAAACAGCAAGACCTGCTGGGTGTGCGCGTCATGTCACAACTGTAATGTCATGTGTCCAAGGGGCGTTGACATTCCGAGAGTAATGGAGGCATTACGCCAGATGTCACTCCGGAAAAATATTAATCATATCGAACCTTCGGAACTGCCTGCCGATACAATAAAAGACTGTCCACAGATAGCACTTGTAGCAGGCTTCAGGAAATTTACAAGTTGAGGAGACAATGAAGATTATCTATTATCCAGGATGTACTTTAAAAACCAAGGCCAGGAATCTGGGAGATACTGCCGTTTCCGCAATGGATCTGCTTGGCGTCGAGCTTGAGGAACTTACCCGGTGGAACTGCTGCGGCGCGGTTTACTCCCTTGCGGATGATGACCTTATCCATCAGGTGGCGCCGGTCAGGATTCTGGTCAGGGCCATGGAACAGGGCGGCGGAAAGCTGGTTACACTCTGTTCAATGTGCTACAACACGCTTGCCCGTGCAAATCTGATCATGAAAAACGATGAAGAAAAACGAAACACAATTAATAACTTCATGGATGAAGAGAAGGACTATAATGGTGAAGTTGAGGTAGTTCATCTCCTTTCCTATCTGAATGAAGAAGTGGGCTGGGATGCTTTAAAAGAAAAAGTAAAGGTCCCATTGACCGGTCTCAACATAGCGCCCTATTATGGCTGCACCCTCCAGAGGCCGAGAGAAGTGGGAATTGAAGCCCCTGGCAGTTTTCAATTGATGACCGAACTCCTTGAAGCCCTTGGAACAAAAGCAATTCTGACAAGGGAAGCGGATCTATGCTGCGGGTCATACCAGATAATCGGGAATCCCGAAGCAGCAGAAAACAATTCAGCTAAAATTGTTGGGGCTGCGGAAAAGGCAGGAGCGGATGCTTTATCCATGAGCTGCCCGCTCTGCGAATATAATATAGGTAAAAAGCAGCACGGATTACCGACCTTCTACTTTACTCAGTTACTGGCATTAGCCCTTGGTGTAGCGCCTGAAGACTGCCATTTTGAACTAAATCATGAGTCCTCTCTGGAATTGTTAAAGACAAAGGGGATTGTTAAATAATTTCATTCTGTAATGGAGAAAAAACAATGTCTGATACAGCTCAAAACATTAAAGTAGCTACCGGAGACAGGGCAATCCTGCCTGAAGGAGCAAAGACAATACCTGTTTATGTAATGGGTAAAAAATATGAAGTGCCTGAAACACTGACCATAATGAAAGCCATGGAATATGTGGGTTTCAAGTTTATCCGCGGTGCAGGATGCAGGGGAGGTATATGCGGTGCCTGCCCAACTGTCTACAGGAAGGCCGGTAACTATAAACTCTATTTCGGACTTGCATGCCAGACAGTAGTCGAGCCTAACATGTACCTTACACAGATACCGTTTTATCCGGCAAACAGGGCCACATATAATATTGAAGAGATTGAACCGGTAGCCGAATCAATACATGCCCTGTATCCTGAGTTATTCAGGTGTGTTTCATGTAACAACTGTACCAAGGCTTGCCCCATGGATGTAGAGGTACTGGACTATATCTCGGCTATCAAGCAGGGGGACATTGAAAGGGCCGCAAACCTCAGCAAGGACTGTATCCAGTGCGGAATGTGCGCCAGCAGATGTATGGGTGAACTGCCCCAGTATCATATTGCCCAGCTTGTAAGACGTATATACGGCAAATACATACAGCCAAGGGCAGAGCACCTTAAAAACCGTGTAGAGAAAATAAACTCGGGCAAATACGACAAGATGCTGGATGACCTTATGGCAATGGACAAAGAGGGGCTGAAAAAGCTCTACGTTGAAAGGGAACGTGAACCAGACATGTCAGAGCCGGGCAAATGGATGCCGGAAGAGACTCAATATTTATAACAGGAAGAGGGAAAAGAACATATGTCATATACAAGCGAACTCAAAGAGCTTATTAAAAAAGTAGAAGCCACACGACCCCAGCGACTCGAAATGGCCAGGCGTGGTGAAAATTATCCGGCGCTCAGCCTGGAGGAACGGGCTGAAGTTCTTGGCAAGTTTCACCCTGACTATAAAGAAGAAGGAAGAAGGGCCCTCAAGGTTGGGCCTAACAAGGGCGATGTATTCCAGGATGAGGTGGCATCGATCCTTGAATCAAAATCAATGATACGGCCCGAAAACGTAAACCTGGCAGAACCCGATTATGAAGCGGACGTACTTATAATAGGCGGCGGAGGTGCAGGAACCTCAGCAGCACTGACAGCTTCCGATAACGGAGCCAGTGTTATCATTGCCACAAAACTTCGTCATGGAGATTCTAATACCATCATGGCAGAAGGAGGCATCCAGGCCGCATCACAGGAATGTGATTCTCCCTTTTACCACTATCTGGACACCATAGGCGGTGGTCACTTTGCCAACCAGCCGGACCTTGTTTCAGCCCTTTCACATGATGCGCCCCTTACCATTGCCTGGCTTGAAAACCTGGGTATGATGTTCAACAAGCACCCGGACGGTCGCATGAAGGTTACCCATTTCGGAGGATCATCAAGAAAAAGGATGCATTCTTCAGGCGACATGACAGGCGCAGAAATCATGAGGGTTATAAGGGACGAGGCAAGAAACAGGCCGGACCTGATTACTATCGTGGAATTCTGTCCTGCAGTCGAACTGGTACTTGATGAAGACGGAAAATGCGCAGGCGCCATCCTTTACAACATGGAGACCAGGGAATTCTACTATGCAAGGGCAAAGGCCGTAATCCTTTCATCAGGCGGATTCGGTAGGCTTCATATAAAAGGCTTTGCCACGACAAACCATTATGGTGCAACAATGGACGGCGTTGTTATGGCATATCGTGCAGGGGTAGGTAATAAATCCCTCCAATCCACACAATATCATCCAACCGGTGCAGTTTTTCCTGAGCAGAATGTAGGTCTACTTATAACAGAAAAGGTCAGAGGCCTCGGTGCCCATGTTCTTAATATAGATGGTGAGCAGTTTTGCTTTCCGCTTGAGCCCAGGGATGTTGAATCAGCCGAACTGATCCAGCAGGCCCTTGAAAAAGGAAAGGGAATAGTAACACCCACAGGAAGAGTCGGAATGTGGCTTGACTCCCCAATGATAGACCAGTTACATGGTGAAGGGACCGTTAAGAAAGAGCTTCCTGCAAAATTCATTCAGTTTAATCGCCATGGGATAGATATAAGTAAAGAACCCATGCTTGTTTATCCTACGCTTCACTACCAGAACGGCGGCATCAATATCAACGGCCATACTGAAACCACTATCCCCGGGTTATACGGGGCCGGAGAAGTTGTTGGCGGCATACATGGAGAAAACAGACTGATGGGAAACAGCCTCCAGGATGTTGTGACCTTTGGGCGCAGATCAGGTATCAGCGCTACGAATTATGTAAAAGGCGGAGTTGAGCTAAAAAAACCCACGCTTGATCATGTAGTTAAGTTTGAAAAAGAGCTGGATGAAGCCGGTGTTGAAAATCCGGTTATAGCCCCTATCCTGCTGCCTGATTATTCTACCGAAGAGGTAATGGCCCGGAGATGGACCGAAGCATTGCAGGAGAGCGAGTAGCAGTCTAACAATTTTTATTAAATAACAGTACTTTCCGGTCAAGTACTCATATGTATGCAATGAATATATACCTTGTTAAAAAATTATTAGAATCATATTAATAGCTTGAAATTATATTTAAGTTTGGGTAAATTACTTTCCACAAAGTCACAGAACCATATTTAATATAATAAATAAAATAGCCTTCTGAGTATAGGTTACGATATATCTGTATGTCATAACGATGCATTGTACGAACGAAATACCCAATATTAATTTCATTCTGAATTTCTAATTATTTTCAAGTCTCAATTAAACCACATTACTTCTGTGCTGAGCCCATAACAAACTCAATGCTGATCGGTAAATACCCCTGCATTACTCAATTGTACGCTGTTATTTCATGCAGGATTCATATCTGGCAGTAAAGACATTATTAATCTGAATTTCTTAAAACTAGGTATAATTAAATAACATCTGTAATTTCTTAAGAGGAGGTATAATGGGAAAAAAGATAAAAATATTGGGTATTCACGGGCTTGGCGATCATCGTAACAGTACCTGGAAGGAAGACTGGGAAAAAACATTACTGCAGGTTTGGCCAGGCAGATCAAACATTGAATTGGAGTGTGCCTTTTTAACTTACGATCCGATTTTTGAAAATGTTGACATTTCACCATGGGAAACCTCAAAAGCAATCTGGAAATTAACAAAAAGCGGTATCAGTTCACTGTTCAGGCGCAGGAAAGGAATAATTGACGATATTTCTGACAGAATAAGATGGACAGCCGGTTATGTCGTGGCATGGGTTGAGGATGAAGATTTCCAGCAAGAAACCAGAAAACTGGTACTGGATTCGATCCGGGATGAAAAACCGGATTTTATTCTGGCTCACAGCCTGGGTTCACTAATCACCTATAATGCATTTACCCACACCGATGCCAAAAAGGCTGATATCGCAAGAATATTAAAAAAAGCGCGTTACGTGACCTTGGGCGCTCAGATAGGCAATCCTTTCGTAATCCGCAATCTGACTCCCGGACGTATTCAGCCGATAGATGTAAAATACTGGTACCACCTTTATAATGACGAGGACGACGTATTTACAGCACCTATTCGTCTGCCGGATGCAATAAATTTTATGCAGGTTGATACTCACTTTGATATTGATGGATTCGCAGATCATGCAGCAACTGAATATCTGGGCCATGTCAATACCATTGAAAATGTGTGGCGTTTTGAGACAGAGGGCATGCTTGATTCAAGAGCATTCGGCGTTAAAAAAATATCCCGGTCACGAACAATCAAAAAAAAGGATCGTCCAAACAAAAGGGCGTTATTGATTGGTATTAATGACTATCCCAACGAAGCAGACCGTCTTGAAGGATGTGTCAATGACGTTTTCCTGATGAGCTCAGTATTGCAGGAATGCGGATTTCCCCCTGAAAGTATTCGTGTATGCCTGGATAAGCGTGCCACGGCCAGGGGGATTTTTGACCGGCTTGAATGGTTACTGGATGATCCAAAACCTGGAGATGAGCGGATATTTTACTACAGCGGACATGGCGCAACAATACCGGAATATGGCGAGTACAACGAGCCTGACCGGTTAACAGAAACTCTTGTCCCATGGGATTTTGACTGGTCTGAAGAAACTGCAATCATAGATGACCAGATTTTTTATTTATATAGCCAGTTGCCTTGGGATATACGCCTGGCCATGATTTTTGATTGCTGTCATTCCGGCGGCATTCATCGTAATGGCGGAATGAAGGCGCGGGGCCTTAATCCACCGGACGATATTCGTCATCGCCAACTGCGCTGGGATTTAAAAACAAATATGTGGGTGCCACGGGATTTTATTAGAATAAATGAAAAATTTTCCAGCGATAAATCCACAGCCAAAAGGTTTTTTGGTGAGAATGGGCAGACAAGCCGCCTTGGACGTTCCTCCATATTGCGTGGGACACCGGAAACTGAATATAAAAAACTCAAACAAAAAGACAGCACCGGTAAGATTGGTCCATATCTGCCTCTTATAATCGAAGCATGTGATGAGAATCAGCTATCATATGAATACCGGCACGGCGTCACCAGTTATGGCGCATTTACCTATTCATTATGCAGTATTTTAAGAAAACGTAAACGGATCTCCTATAATAAACTTGTTGAAGAAACCGGCGCACAACTGGCTGACCTCGGCTATGACCAGATGCCGCAAATATTGGGGCCGGAGGCAGTCACCCATTCAATAGTGCCTTGGCGGACAGGAACTAAAACAGTATCAAAGAATAAATAAACGAAAGAGCTTTGAAGCGCTATAAATACAACTTCTTCTTTATTTGATATTTTGATTAAGTGAAACGATAATAATCCAAAAATTTTCATTGCCTGTCCACATTAAGCTTGCAGGAGGAACAAATTAGATGATGTGTTTATTTAAAAAAAGTGCATTATTAATATCACTGATTTTATTCACAGGAGGATGCTCAGTACCAAAACACATGAGGGTATCAGAGGGAAAACATCCCAAATATGCGGATAAAGACGTTCGATTTCGTACGACTTATTATTTTCGTGTTTTTGATGCTTGCGTCGATCCAAAAACGGCAGAAGTATCTCAACCTGTGACCGATTCTCTGTATCGTTTTGTGATGACAGGAAAAGCAAATGCCTTTTCCAATAAAGTCCGTTTTGAATCAGGGACATTAAAGTCAACACAGATTGATCCCTTTGGGGCAACCATAGAAATGGACAAAGAAACAGGAGTGCCGCGCCTTGTCTCTCAGAATGAGATGGCAGAGCGGACAAAACGCAGTGATCGAATTGCGTTACTCAATACACTCATCGAATTAAAACGCCAGTTATTGGATCTCAATGATAAAAGAAATAAGGATTCTGGGGAACTTGTATCAGATAAAACAATAAATGCTATTGATGATCAAATAAAAGATGCCGCGTCTAAAATAAGCGCAAGTACCCTGCAAAATGATACAGAAAAATCAGATTTATCCCCAAAACAAATACTGAACTGCCCCCCGGGTAACGAAGTGCAACGCGGGTTTCAGATTATGGGACCGGAAGGATTAAAAACTTTCAATCAGGAAGACCGTCTCATAATGGCGATGACAGCAGATGCCAAGCCATTGATATCGGCATTGGAAGAAACATCCGGCCGTTTTTTAAATGCGGAGGGCGCTCGTGTTTCACGCGCAGATTTATTGCTGCCCCTGGTTCAGGAACAATTACGCGTAGTAAACCTTGACAAAATTTTAACTGAACAAAAAGTACCGGAAGATAAGGAAGAATTTATAACGCTGCACAAGTTGTTAACCGAAGAATTGGATGCCGGTACAAATCAATAGTTAAGAGGAGCTGACAGATGTATATTAAAGCGCTGGCTGTATTTGTAATGAGTCTAATGATAACGGGTTGCGGAACATTTTCATCGTCTTCAATGCGTATTGAGGTCGATGTCTACAAGGGCCCTTTGGCGAATACGAAGAGTATACAAAAAGCTCAACTTGACAGTATCCTTGATACTGCTTTAGTTGCTTTAAATGATATGGATAGCCAATTGAGGCAATCCATGGGCATTTTAGGCTGTAGAGAGGATGAAAAGATATGTCTCTATGACGGCCCCAAAAGTAAAGATAGTGTAAAAGATGACAGCCAGATAGCAGAGGTTAAACCAGGATTATATTATTGTATTGATTATGAATGCAAAAATAAGAAAATTCAGAAAGAACGCCGTGAACTTGGAGATTACAATTACAGGGTATGCCCGGTTTATAGCAGGATGCTAGCGCAGGTGGAAAAGCTTAAAAATGCAGTTGATAAATATAATTCTAAACACACTGGCACCATTGAAACCTTAAAAGAGTCTATTAAAAAACTTCTCAAAAAAAATGTGTGTAACCCTGAAAATGAGCTATGCGAGGAACTATTGAAGGCAGCAAATAAAAGCTTGGAGGAACTTGCAGATAATCCCTCACTCCCCCATCCTCACAGGTGGTCTGCTTACAAAGCATTAGTGAAAAAACTCCATACGCTATCTAAACAAAACCAACAGGCACTAATTGGTTTAACAGGTAAGATTGATCAGACATTAAATAGTGAACACATGCCAATGGCAAAATTAGTAGTGCGTTTGTCTGAACAAAGACAGGCTATTGAAAGCCTGATAAATAATTCTAATGAAAAAATACCGACAACAGAAGCCCTTAAAGATGTTAAGGAATATAACGATCTATTGAAATGGAAGGAAGAAGAAGAGAATATCCGGGGCATGATAAACCGCAGTGAATATATTAGCATACCAAATATAATCAATGATCTTATTAATGCTGTAAATGAAGAAAAGCTTGAAGAAGGATTAAACGATCTGGTTAAAAAATTAGAAGTATCGATCAGTGAATATAGAAATTATGAGGATAATATTGAATCATATAACAAAAATGTAACCGATCTGGTTCTGCCAGTAGACAATGAGCTACAAAATAATGCTAAAGCTTACAAAAAATTATTTAATATATTAGATGAAAACCTCAAAAATCTAGCATCCCTGGCAGAAGCGGGAGAGCATGCACCATCGGAAATTACGAAATGGAAAGACGTCATTAATGCTATCCATAATAATTTACAAAATGGTGATTTTGAAAATGCGAAACAAGAGATGAAAAAACTTATCTATTCAAAACTTACCATAAACCCATTTCCTACTCCTAAACAGAAAGAGACACTGTTGGAAAGTAAAAAAAGCGTTGATCAACATTTATCCACATTTAAAGAAAGTGTCTTGGGTATATATAGTTCTTTACCTAAAATCAAGGATGAATTAAATAAAGCTATCGATCATATAAAAAATGAAGGCATCAGCCCCCATGAGCTTGCAGTGATTGAGAAACTTGAGCAGACCAAAGCCACCTTATCCGCATATAGTAAGGATTTGGGTTCATTAATAGAGAAATTGGAAAAAGAATTCTCTATTTCCGAAGCAGAGCAGGCCGAAGCGGATAATAATAAATATGGAGATATCGCAGAATTGGCTACAATGTTCCGGGTACTAGCCGGATACATCTCATATCAATTGGCCTCAGTAGACGCAAAGCATATACGTCTTAAGATTGATATGGCCAAGCTTGCAAATCTAGCGGCGGAATATGCAAATCAACTCACTTCCAGGGCAAACGCATTAAGTCTTCAAACAGGTACAGCCGCCGTGCCTGGTCTGGACCGTCGAAACCTGTCTACAGGCCAGTATTTGCGTGATACACAACCGACAGCGTTTATTGATTTATATGATTGGCTCGGTGCCGGAGTAGGAAACGACCGAAACTACAAAAGTACCCGAAATGCTAAAAACGTTCCTGTCTCCAGAAAAACTGGAGACACCACACTTCCAATTAAAGAACGTGTCAGTATTGCCAAACGTTTATTTGAAGATGACAACTGGGCACGTATTAATGAAGTATATGCATCAGGTGTTGGAAAGACATCAATGGCCTTCATCAAAGATGAAATTGGAAACTGGAATTTAAAATCCTTTGAGAATGATCCCAGCGAACTTATGGAGTCATATGCCAAATTAACCGGCAAGGTTATTAAGGAAGCCACAGGTTTGGTTTCCGGCGGAGCGGTAAACGCAGCACAGCAGGCAGGTGAACTAATCCGTATGGCACAAATAACTCAAACCGGCGCCCCGGCAAATGACCTTCGCGCCGGACAACTCATCGGATCTCTGGATCTCAAAAAGACAAGAAAGACATATCAGGATAAAATTGACCAGATAAAAAAAGATACAATAGACGAAATCAATAAATTAGATGATAAGAGCAAAGATCAAAAAAAGAAAGAGTTGTTGAAGAATGGAACAGATAAAATCAAGGCTGTTGTTGATGATTATGCCGCCTTTATCGAAGCATTGCAGCGGGTCGCAGTGATTGAGCCAAAAAGTAAAGTCAAAAATTCTAAAATTGGTCAAGGTTTGCAAAATAATTAAAAGAGCCAAATTTCGTTTAGCTCTTCTCATCTTTCACGATAATAAAAATATCCTTCTTTTTTAGGATGACTGTAAAATTAAAAACATACCTCAAAATACCAATTGAAAATATAAAATCATCCCAGTCCGCCACTGTTATTTTTTTATCCAAAAATATCCTGTTCTACGCATAATCCAGAACGTAGGCGGGTACGCCTGGATTGTCTTTTAAATGTATCAGGCCTGGGACATAACTCCTAAAATGTGTGGTGTTTTATGAGTTATGTTAATTTTTACACCTACTATTAAATCGGCAGCCTTGAGTTTTATATCCACAGGATCAGATGAAGTCATGGAGTATAAAGCATAACCAGGCACCGTGTTGTTTCATTACCCTTATTCTTCAGTTTATGGGGTATCTCGGAATTATAATGCATGCTTTCACCTGCCTTGAGGTTATTTACTTTGTTATCCAGCGTAAGCTCAAGGGTTCCTTCCATGACATATATAAACTCTTCGCCCTCATGTTTATATGCAACAGGCTTATGGGCCTGCTTTGCTTCTATTGTGATCATAAAGCCCCTCAGGTGCTGGTTCTCAGCGCCCGGGGTTAGAGTCTGGTACGCATAGTTCTTGGTTCTGGTGGTAAAGGCCTGCGCACGCTTATCCTGGATATGTGCCTTTTCTTCATCACTAAGGAAAGTACCGGGGTCCACACCAAGTGCACGCGATAGTTTTAGAAGGAAACTTACTGATGGAACAACCTCGTTTTCCTCAACCTTCTGAATAAATTCGGGTGTCTGATCGGTCTGCTGGGCAAGGGCCTCAATTGTCCAGTCGTGTGATTCCCTTATTTTCTTAACCTTCTCACCAAGACCGGTACCTGCTTCACCGCCTTCGCTGACGTTCATAAAGTCTGCAATATCCCGCATCACCAGTTTTTTAATGCGGCCTGTAATTAATGGCATTATTGTTTTTGCATCCGCAACAATGCCCACGTCCGCGACATGAAACACAGGAGAATTAGGGTCCCTGTTTATGGCAACAATATAATCCGAATCTGTTATCCCTGCGGTATACTGAACAGCGCCTGATGTCCCAATGGAGATTAACAGCTCAGGCCGTACGGTTTTACCTGTCTGACCTATCAACCTTTCCTCATCAATCCAGTGGTTAATCACAGGAGGACGCGTAGCGCCAACTTCACCGCCTATTGCGGCAGAAAGCTGCCTTACCATGGAAAAACCATCGGCGTTTCCAACCCCGGCTCCTCCAACAACAACGATATCCGCATCTTCCAGTTTCCGCTTTCCTGCATGGCGCGTGCCTATTGATACACGTTCCGGATTTTCTGTATCGATATCACCTTTTACTGTTATCCTTTCAACCGCACCTGGATTGCCTTTACGTTCGGCAGGAGAAAATGACCCGGGCGATACTGTAGCAAAACCGGTCAGGTCCGGATTGGTATAGGTGAGTCTGGCCATTATCTCGCCGCCCCAGGATGGGCACCCTGCTATAATCTGTCCATCTTCAATGCTGAACTCAACACAGTCGGCAATGAGCCCCGAATCATTATAAGCAGCGCACAGGGCAGCTATCTCTCTCGCAAAATCCGATAGCGGGAACAGGACTACTTTAGGTTGCTTTTCTTTTACAATGCCTGATAATGCCTTTGCATGAAAATCAGGTCTGTATTGATCAAGATCAGGTTGTTCAAGGACAGATACAATATCCGCGCCTTTATCAATACATATACCAGCTGCTTCTTCAACAGGGATACATGAACTTACTTTAATGCTATCATCTGTTTTTATATCACCGCCTGTGCCTGTTAAAAGAGCAATACATTTTCCTGATGTAAACTCTGCCAGTTGAGTCCCCGCTCCAAGCACATTTATGCTTTCATCAAAATGCCTTTTATTTCGTAGATCAATATATACCCATATGTTATTTTTACTGTTCATCAGCCAATATACCCCCCGGCCTTAATTCTCTTTACCAGTTCATCGGCCTGTTCCTCAGGCGAACCCTCAATAAATTCGCATTTGTGTTTTTTCTTTACTTTACTCATAGAGACCAGCTTTGTAGGGCTCCCCTTTTCTCCCAGGCCTTCTGTTGATAACTCAAGATCAGAAAGGGTCAATCTATCAATTGCTTCTTTATTGAATGCCTTTTCTACCATTGAAAGCACGGTATCCCTGACATCAACCGCTTTTGGATCTATGGCTACAGCTCCGGGGAAGGCCATTTCATACTCTTCTTTAAACTCATCGATGACTCTATCGACCCTGACGCTGTTTTTATTGCATTCAATACTTTTCACGCCGGTAATTACAGGAAGATTAAGATGGACCGCAGTCTGGGGCCCCACCTGGCCGGTGTCACTGTCAGACGACCGTGCTCCAAAGATTACCAGATCAAAAGGGTCAAGTTTTTCAATAGCAGCAGCCAGGGCCTTTGATGTGGCGAGTGTATCAGAACCTGCAAAGGCCCTGTCGGTGACAAGAACCGCTTTATCCACACCCATAGCCAGTGCCTCATAAAGGGCAATCGAACCTGTCTCAGGACCCATGGTAATAGCTGTAACAGAACCGCCATTTGCTTCCCGCAGTTTTAATGCCATTTCAATGGCAGGGCGGTCAAAAGGATTTAAAATGCAATTATCCGCTGTTCGTATAACACGCCCCCCGGGCGCGCTTGTTACAACGGATTTTATACAGACGATGATGTTAAGGGGCATGATATTTTCTTCCTCAAATACTTTTTTGAAATTAATAAATTTCTTGGTTTTAAATATCAGGCGCAAGGCGCAGGGCTCAAGGCACAAGGAA
>JASFHE010000118.1:0-12664 GCA_050123415.1 Desulfobacteraceae bacterium
CACTTTGGATAGCAGCCATGGATCAGGTATTATTGTTAAATATTTCCTATGAACCCATTAAGGTGATTGACTGGAGAAAGGCCATTACCATGCTCTTTCTCGGTAAAGTCGAAGTGATTGAAGAGTATGGCCGTGACATCCATTCAGTCAGTTTTGCCATAAAACTCCCCTCTGTTGTTCGCCTGTTGAAGGTAGTAAAGAGAAATAAAAAACCGGTGAAATTTTCAAGGCAGAATATCTACGCCAGGGACAGGTATAAATGTCAGTATTGCGGAATTAAATTTCCACCTGAGGACCTGACCTATGACCATGTGCTTCCGAAATCCAGGGGAGGCAGGACCGAATGGACAAACATTGTAACATGCTGTATTGACTGCAACAGGAAAAAAGGGGGAAAGACCCCGAGGGAGGCATCCATGAAACTCATGAAAAAACCTGTAATGCCGACATGGGTGCCGGCTATCAGGCTGACCATAGGTTTTACGCATGTGCCCCGGACATGGAGGGAATATCTGTACTGGAATGTGGAGTTGGTGGAGTAAAGGCAGATACTGGATACTTGATACTGGTAAAAAAAGAAAAGCGCAGGGTAAAAAGCAGAAGACAGAGATCAGAGGCCGGAAGTCAGAAGGATGTGTTTGACCTTTGACTACTGATATCCGACCTCTGTTTTTAATATGTGAGAGACGGTTTTAAACAAGAAAATCCATCGGCACATCCCTTAATCTTGCAATGTCCAGAATCTTCTCCTTAACATTGAAGTTCCTTGCGCATTGAACTGTGCAGGTTTCACAGTCTTCACATGCGATTTTCTTCAATTCCAATGAATCCAGTGTAAACCTGGCCATTTGCATGTTTTTGTATCCATGAGCATACATGTAGCTGCGCATTAATGTCGGGATGTGATGTCCGGCCGGACATTGCGGCAGGCATTCTTCGCACTGGTAACATAACAGGTTTGTCCGTTGGTTCCTCTTATTCAGGAGTGCCCTGTCTGCTGTAGTCATTTTCAGGTTGTTCATGACCGCGATAGTTGAATTTATATGGTCAAATGTCTGCCATCCGGGGATAATGGTATGGACATTTTTATCCTCCAATGACCATTTTATAGCTGCAGTGATCTCTTCATCCGAAGGATTCTTTGGGGGGCCGCCAAAGCCACCGCCAACAATACCTGCGACTGTTTTCATACCGATTATTCCCAGTCCTGCCTTTGCACCTTCTGCGATGGCCTTTTTAATATCACCTACTTTTGGATAGGTTGAATTATAGGCAACAAGAACTACATCGTATGCCTTACTTTCAATTGCTGCCCTTATAACTTCAGCCTGGTTCTGGTGAGTTGAAACACCGATATACTTTGCCCTGCCTTGCTTTTTTATCTGCTTTATTGCTTCGAAATAGGGCTCGAACAGAGTTTTTTCTCTGTTCCCGGGGCCGTGCAGGTAGAGTATGTCAACATAATCCATATCTAAACGCTTCATGCTTTTTTCAAATTCATTAATAAAATCCTGGGGCTTTGCGTTTTTATTTAAATTCCCAAACATGATCCCGGGCATGGATATCTTTGTTGCAAGTACAAATGAGTCCCTGGGTTTATCTTTAAAGAATTCTCCAAGCATTGTCTCGCTTTTTCCCTGTCCATACAACGCTGCAGTATCAAAATGAACTATCCCGGCATTATAGGCGGCTTCAACCAGTTTCGGATTCATAGTGTTCATTACACCCATACTTACTATCGGGACTTTGATGCCTGTCTTTCCCAGGGTGCGGTAGATAAATTTTGTTTTATTTTTAGATTCTTCGTCAGCATATGCCTTTTCTTTCATAAGTGAGGGAAACAGAGAGGCGCCGGCCAGGCCTGCAATACTGCTTTTAATGAATCTCCTGCGGTTCTTATCCATTGTCTTATCTTTCATCACTCAATCTCCTGAAAAAAGGTTGTTAACGATTGGTAAATAAATATCAAAAAATCCAATTAGACCAACCAAAACCTAAAGTTTTTGTTCGGTAGCTGTCAGCACTCAGCGTTCAGCTTTCAGCAAAAGGCTTTAAAATAAAGACTTAACTGACGGCTGATAGCTGATCGCTGAAAGCTCCATCCATAAATTGACTCTTTCTGGATGGACACTTACTTTAGATTTAAAATCATCTGTTTGAAAATATCCATATTCACTTTAACGTTGTCAGGGTTTAGTATTCCTGCGATATAATTTCCGGAAACAGAAAGGATCAGTTTCCCCTGATATGGATCTTCAACTTCATGGATGCCGCCTTTAAGAATATTCTGAGTAAAGCCGATTTTCTTTTTGTATTCATTAATGGATTTTTCAAGTGTGGATCTGTCCGGGGCTCCAATGATAAAAAGTTTGTAGCTTGATTCAGAATTACCGTAATCAGCAGTAAAAACATTTTTAAAAAAGGAATAACCCAGATAATCCTTTGTTATGTATTCTTCTTTGTTTTTCATTTTTTGTGCATCAGGAAAAAGCTCTAATGCCTGCGGCGGATAGGTTTTCTCATTAAGCCGGGTGGATATTGTTTTACCAGCGGTTGTAAGAATTTCTTTGTCTTTAGCACCAAGGCTGTAGCCTGATAATTTTACATAATATCTTCCCTGGTAAAAATTAAGGTATCCTTCAATATAGTTTGCCTGAGTGCCTACTGATAGAAACTCACATTCATATGGCCTTTCCTGGCTGTAGATACCAAAACTGTTATTAATATTTTGATGGTCATATATTTCTATGTTTATTGTGTTGCCCTGCTTGTCTTCATAAACCTGTACATTCATTTCAGCAAAATCGTAGAGCAGGTACAGTTCGGCTGCTCCATTCATGAACTCAAACAGGGTTTCCGGTTTATATGTGCTTACCTCTCCCGATTTTGGAAAACCCGAAATGTCGGGGAAAATATTTTTATTAATGGAACTGCTTCCAGCTGCATTGTATGCAGGTAAGATAAAGCAAATTAACAGGATATTAATAATGTATTTTTTTAAAGGCATAATATCTCCGGTATTATTACTTTTTATTGTTAAGTATTTTCAACTTTGCGTCAATAAGCTGCTTATGACTCAAACGTAACAGGGACGCGACTTTATGCGCAAGATAATCTTCATGCTGCTCAAGCCTGCCGTCAGAGTAGGCAACCTCCCAGACTGTCTCGATCACCTTAAATTTTTCTTCAAGGCTGTAGTTCTGATTAATGAGATTGGTAAACTGCCATAGGTCTATGCTTTTTTCAAGCTCTGACTTGGATGATTTTATTAATTCATTTACTTCTTCTTCGGAAAGGGCATATCTTGTTTTAAAGATAACTGTAATATTATCCTTTTCCTGTTCACTGAATTCCCCATCTATATATGCAAGTTCAAGAAGAAGAGCGCAGGTAGCAAGGTTTATATCACCTGTTTCAGCTTTTTTTTCTTTATCAGCCTCATTGTTTCCGATGATTTTTTTAATCAGGTCGATCATTGAATCCTCCGGCAAATCAATTAACTCCAATTTTTGGATGGAACACTATCATTTTTCATGTGCATATTCAAGAGGGTGTGCCTGGAATGGCTGCTTCTTAAAATACACTGAATTAAATTTAAAGCGGAGGGTTATTATAAGCTCTATTCAGGCGAATAGACCCAGTTGTAGTTGATAGGTCTTAATTGGATTGAATCAGGTCTTGGATGTAAAAACTCGTCTACAACTCTGAGCCAGTTATAGGCGGGTCTTATCTTCCTGATTTTACCATCCTCAGGAGGCTTGGAATACTCGGTGTAATCATATACTGCTTCGGATATGCCAACATGGTAACCTTTACCCGGATAAAGATATGAATTTTTAAACTTTTCCATGGTCATGTTCTCTTTTGCGGCAAGGGCCTTTATCTGGTCGTTTGTCAACTGGATCAGGAAAAATTTGGAAAGCCCGCGTTCGGAATATTTGACCATTGTCCTTGATTCGGAGCTCGAGATGTAGATTGTGCTTATTACAGCAAGCCTTTTCAATAACTGAGATGCGATAAGGGCGGCAGTCCTTCGCCCTCCTACACTGTAATGACATCCATAATATTCAAAAAGTTTATTTTGTACTATCCGGGCGTATTTGTCGCCGTTTTCATAAAGATTACTCTGGATATACCTTAAATATTTACCAAGGTCTTCCGCCGCGTCCGATATCGGCCAGTCAATCTTCACATGAAAATGGGTCAGGGCATACCTGTTTTTCTTTTTTACTGTCGGGTCCTGCTGTATAAGCAGGGCATAGTCGATTGAGGTAAGTTTTTCAACAAAATCGAGGAATGGCTGATTGTCAAAGTATTTGATATTATTGTAGAATCTTTTATTTAGAGTGAAATTGGACAGGTCATCCAGGTTCTTTTTGATAACTTTATTTTCGGGAAAGAAGCGAATATAATTTTTGAGAGACGGATCAATTGCGCCTTCACAGAAGATTACTATAAACGTGTTGAAAAGCTCAGACTCTTTTTCCATCTTTTTGGATTTTGGTCTTAACTCGCTTTTATCAACAAAACTGTATTCTACATCATGTTTAAGGTAGTTATTGAATGAATCAACAAGCGAAATCTTCATTAAACGCAATTCAAGTGAATCTCTCATTATTTCATATAATGATCGCCTGAGTTTTTCATAATAATTTAAACGCTCTCTGTAAAGCCACATATTGGTTCTTATAATATAATTAAAAATGGATGCTAAAAACTATGTTAAAATATATTAAAATTAGGTAAGTGTCAAGAAAAATAAGTAAATAAATATTTGAGAAGATTAAAGAATTCCTTGATTGATCTGATTTTTCGACTGCTTTAATGATAAATTACTGATGATTTATAAGTTTAAATAAAATATACTGTAATAGTTTTAATGTATTTAAAGTATTTTTTCCGGCTTTGATCGTCCAAATTACAAAAAGCCGGTAGTCCGGAGAGATTTTAATGAATAAAAAAATAAAAAAGGCCGGGGTTATCGGCGCCGGTGTTATGGGTGCAAATATTTCGGCGCAGCTTACAAATGTTGGAATAGATACAATACTGCTTGATATTGTACCCCCTGTAACAGGTAATGACACAGACAGGAATGATGTAAAATTCAGAAACAGTTTCGCAATAAAAGGCGTTGAACGGGCGAAAAAATCGAGCCCGGCATCCTTTTATCTTGCTGAAAATGCTGAACTGATAACAGTTGGAAATCTTGAAGATGATATAAGTTTATTGAAAGACGTTGATATAGTAATTGAAGCCATAATTGAAGATCTTTCTTTAAAAAAAGAACTTTTTAAAAAGATAGAGAAGAAACTAAGGCCTGACACAATTGTCACATCAAATACTTCCGGCATATCAGTCGCGGACATGTGTGAAGGGCTGTCCCAAAATTTCAGGGAGCATTTTGCGGTAACACATTTTTTTAATCCCCCGAGATACATGAAGCTTCTCGAAATAGTTAAAGGTCCTGATACACTTCCCGAAGTAATCGATACAATAACAGAAAATTTTGAACATATTATTGGTAAACGTATTGTCTTTGCAAAGGATACTCCCAACTTTATTGCAAACCGTATTGCCGTTTTCACAACATTTAACAATATCAGGATCATGACTGAGCTTGGACTTACTGTTGAGGCGGTTGACGAATTAACAGGCGCAGTAGTAGGATTCCCTAAAAGCGCAACATTCAGGACAAATGATATTGTAGGTCTCGATACACTCGTTCATGTTGCGGGTAATGTAGTCAAGAACGCGCCGGACGATGAGAAACGAAATATTTTTATTCCTCCTGATATGATTAAAACCATGATGGAAAACGGTTTTCTGGGAGATAAGAGCGGGCAGGGGTTCTATAAAAAGGAAAGAGACGGAAAAGGTAACAGGGTGATCCTTTCTCTTGATCTTAATAAAATGGAGTACAGGGAAAGGGAACCGATAAATTTCGATTCACTCCATGTTGCGGTAAAAAATCATGATCTGACCGGGAGGATAAAAGGACTTTACTATGCAGAGGACAACGCAGGGTCATTCACCTTCAGGACAAGAAGTGACGAATTTATTTATGCTGCCAACAGGATACCTGAAATTGCCGATGATATACTGAATATCGATAATGCACTCAAATGGGGGTTTAACCGCGAAATGGGACCATTTGAGATGTGGGATGCCATAGGCCTTGAAAGATCTGTTAGTTCTATGGAAAAGGCAGGTTATGAAATTCCTCTCTGGATCAACAAGATGCTCAAAAAAGGATTTAAATCCTTCTACACCTATGAGAATGGCATAAGATATTATTATGATCCCGAATCAGAGGCATATATCGAAGAAATCCTCGATCCGGATATCATCCGGTTACCTTCACTAAAGGAAAGACAGAAAAAGATTGCGGGCAACAGGGACGCATCCCTGGTTGATATCGGGGATGGTGTAGCATGCCTCGAGTTTCATTCAAAGATGAACACCTTTGGAGAAGGTATTATCGATATAATCAATGAGTCTGTGGATATTATTTCCAGGGGCTTTGAAGGGATGGTTATTGCAAATCATGCTGAAAACTTTTCAACAGGCGCCAATCTTCATTTAATCATTCGTGCTGCCGAAGCCAGTGAGTGGGATAAGATTGATTATATGGTGAAGGTGCTCCAGGATACCCTGATGAGGCTGAAATACATGGATAAACCTGTTGTGGCGGCGCCTGCAGGTATGACTCTGGGAGGAGGCTGTGAAATCTGCCTGGCGGCTGACAGGGTTCGTTACGCCGCTGAGACCTATATCGGGTTTGTAGAAGCAGGGGTAGGGCTGATACCCGCAGGAGGAGGCACAAAGGAATTATTGATCAGAAATACCGAACAGCTGTTTGAAGTGCCCGCAGGCGGAATATATCAGAAGCAGATAGAAATGCAGCCGTTTATTACAAAGGCCTTTGAAACAATAGCACTGGCAAAAATATCCACGTCGGGTCCTGAAGCAGGCACTCTTGGCTATTTAAGAAAAACGGACAGGATGACTGTAAACAGGGATTTTTTGCTCAGTGATGCAAAAAAGACGGTTATCGCAATGAATATGGAAGGTTATAAGGCTCCAATGCCGTTGAATAATATCAGGGTTCCCGGGAGGGACACGCTGGCTGTGCTGAAACTTGCCATATGGACAATGCATGAGCAGGGATATGCAACTGATTATGATGTAACGGTTGCTGAAAAGACAGCACATGTGCTTTGCGGCGGCGAGCTGTTTGCCGATACAAAGGTAAGTGAACAGTATCTGCTGGATCTTGAAAGAGAAGTATTTCTTAGTTTATGCGGTAATAAAAAAACCAGGGAGCGGATGCAGCATATGATTATGACCGGAAAGGTATTAAGGAATTAACAGGAGTTGATATGAAAGAAGCGGTTATTGTTGCGGCATGCAGAACAGCAACCGGAAAAGCCCCGAAAGGCACACTTAAGTATACAAGACCTGAAGAGATGGGATGTGCCGTACTCGGGGACCTGATAAAGAGGGCAGGTGATATTGATCCTGTTTTGATTGATGATGTTATAATCGGATGCACTTTTCCTGAATCAATACAGGGCTTTAACCCTGGCCGTGTACTTGTAATGTCAATGGGGTGGCCGGACAGAATACCCGGTATGACGGTAAACAGGTTCTGTTCATCAGGATTGCAGGCAATAGCCATTGGCGCAGAAAAGATAATGTGCGGTTATGCAGATATTATTGTTGCAGGCGGTGTTGAACACATGAGCAGGATCCCAATGGTCGGCAGTCTGCCTTATCCAAATCCTGCCCTGGTGGAGAGCAGGCCGGGCGCCTATTCAAGTATGGGCCTGACAGCAGAGAATGTGGCTGAAAGATACAATGTCAGACGCGATGAACAGGATGAGTTTGCTGCCTGTAGTCACCGGAGGGCAGAGGCGGCTTCAACAGGAGGTAGGTTCAGTGATCAGATAGTCCCTTTGAGGGTTACTGTTCAGGAACAGACCAATAACCATCAGTTTGAACATAGAACAGTAGTATTTGACAGGGATGAGGGGATAAGACCGGATACTACAAAGGAAAGCCTTTCCGTGCTGCCTCCTGTATTCAAGATGAATGGTACAGTAACCGCCGGCAACTCCTCCCAGACCAGTGACGGGGCTGCGGCAGTATTGATTATGTCAAAGGAAAAAGCCGGTGATCTTGGTCTTACCCCTCTTTTGACATTCCGGGGGTATACGGTTGAAGGTTGTGCCCCTGAATATATGGGTATCGGTCCGGCAGTAGCCATTCCAAAACTGATGAAAATGACCGGTATAAAGCTGGAAGATGTCAACTTAATTGAGCTGAATGAGGCCTTTGCGGCCCAGGCCCTGTATTGCATAAAAGAGCTTGAGATCGATCCCGAAATAACCAATGTAAACGGCGGGGCCATTGCCCTTGGGCACCCGCTTGGATGTACAGGCGCAAAACTCACAACCCAGCTAGCCTTCGAGATGGCAGAAAGAAAAAGTAAATACGGGATTGTTACCATGTGTGTCGGATTTGGGATGGGTGCAGCGGCCTTATTTGAGAGAGAATAAATAATAGAAAACTAACAGAATTATAAATAATCTTGATTATAAATAATCTTGATTATGAATAATCTTGATTGACAAACAGTCTATAAATCCATATAAGCGATAGTTTTTTTTAGATGCAACAATTTTAGAACAGAGGTTTTAAATGAAAGAGGAAATTGAAAAGATTAGGAATATCGGAATCAGCGCCCATATCGATTCCGGTAAGACAACTCTAACCGAGAGAATACTATACTATACGAAGAGAATTTTTGCTGTCCATGAGGTAAGGGGCAAGGATGGTGTTGGCGCGAAAATGGACTCCATGGAACTGGAAAAGGAACGCGGAATCACAATATCGTCTGCTGCGACCTACTGCGAATGGGATAAACACATGATCAACATTATTGATACCCCCGGCCACGTGGATTTTACCATCGAGGTGGAAAGGGCTTTAAGGGTTCTTGACGGATCGATACTGGTTTTATGCGCCGTGGGCGGTGTGCAGTCTCAGACAATCACGGTTGACAGGCAGATGAACAGGTACAAGGTCCCAAGGCTTGCCTTTATTAATAAATGCGACAGGTCGGGTGCTGATCCTTTCAAAGTCGCCGGGCAGATGAAGGAGAAACTGAGCCTGAACGCCGTGCTCATGCAGATTCCCATAGGACTTGAGGGTGATATGAAGGGTATAGTAGATCTTGTATCCATGAAGGCAAGGTATTTTGAAGGTGACTTTGGTGATGATATCAGGATTGATGAAATTCCTCAGGATCTTTTATCCGAAGCTGAAAGCCGAAGAGAAGAGTTACTTGATGCAGTATCCATGTTCTCTGATGAGCTTATGGAGGCTGTGCTGGAAGGCGAAGCGGATGAAAAAATGATCATTGATGCCGTCAGAAAAGGTACACTGGCAAGAGAATTTACACCGGTGTTTATAGGGTCAGCATATAAAAATATGGGTGTTCAGGCCCTGCTGGACGGTGTGACCAGGTATCTGCCGTCTCCGACAGAGGTTGAAAACGCGGCCCTTGATCTTGAAGATGATGAAAAGGAAGTAGTCCTCACTTCAAATGCTGAAGATCCCCTTGTAGCCCTTGCCTTTAAACTCGAAGTAACTCCATACGGCCAGCTTACCTATCTCAGGATCTACCAGGGAACATTAAAAAAAGGTGATGACCTGATAAATACAAGAGACAAAAAGAAGCTAAAGGTTGGGAGGCTTGCCCGGATGCATGCCGATGAGATGGAAGATATAACAAGCGCGAAGGCCGGTGATATTGTAACGCTTTTTGGTGTTGACTGTTATTCGGGTGATACATTTACAGACGGTAAAAACAGATATTCAATGACATCCATGTTTGTACCCGAGCCGGTTATTTCTTTAAGCATAGCACCAAAGGACAACAAGGC
This sequence comes from Desulfobacteraceae bacterium, assembly GCA_050123415.1. Taxonomy (GTDB): domain Bacteria; phylum Desulfobacterota; class DSM-4660; order Desulfatiglandales; family HGW-15; genus JAAZBV01. The sequence goes on from JASFHE010000118.1 coordinate 9,948, forward strand.
AAGGATAAATATGGCAAAAGCCATAAACAGGTTTACCAAAGAGGATCCGACATTCAGGAGCAAGGTGGATGAAGAATCCAGCCAGACCATAATCTCAGGCATGGGTGAATTGCACCTGGATATTTATGTTGAACGAATGAAAAGAGAATTCAACGCAGAAGTTGAAGTAGGCATCCCTCAGGTAGCATACAGAGAAGCTATTTCGAGAAAGGCGGAATTTGACTACATACACAAGAAGCAGACAGGCGGCTCCGGTCAGTATGGAAGGGTTGCAGGTTTTATGGAGCCTTCTGAAGATGAAAGCTATGAATTTGTTAATGATATCAAAGGCGGTGTTATTCCTACCGAATACATCCCTGCGGTAGACAAGGGTTTTCAGTCATGCCTGCAAAAGGGAAGTATGATAGGATTTCCTGTTATCGGGATGCGTATAACAATTAATGACGGCCAGTACCATACTGTTGATTCGTCTGAAATGGCCTTTTCACAGGCTGCTGTCGGTGCCTTCAGGTCTGCATATTCAAAGGCAAAGCCCGTTATACTTGAACCCATCATGAAGGTCTCTGTTGAATGCCCTTCCGAATATCAGGGCAACGTTATGTCATCCATCAATCAGAGAAGAGGGATGATAATAAGTTCGGCGGAAGACGGAGTGTTTACAACCGTTGATTCGGAGGTACCGCTTTCCGAGATGTTCGGATACGCTACAACCCTGCGTTCTCTGACACAGGGCAAGGCTGAATTTACAATGGAATTCAGCAGGTATTCAAAGGTGCCGGAATCAATATCAGAGGATCTGAAAAAAGAGTATGCCGAAAAGGCAAAGGGAGGGAAATAAGAAATGAACGATTTCATTAAAGTCAGTCCGTTAAAACTGCTTGAAATGTCTTCCGGTGATGGCCTGGGTAAGGGAAACCTTGGAGTCCTGATGGCAAGAGCTGGAGTTGGCAAGACTGCGTGTCTGATTCATATTGCCTTTGACATGCTTTTCAGAAAGCAAAGGCTTGTACATGTATCGCTTGAGGATACACCCGAAAAGGTATCATCATATTATAATGTTATATTTTCGGATCTTGTTAAAGCTCTCGAGATAAAGGATGAGACGGAGAGCAGAATGCTTCTTGAAAGAAACAGGATGATCCTTGCGTATCTGAATAAAAGTTTTGAGATAAATCGTCTCAGGAGAAACCTGAAAAACCTCAGGGAACAGATTGATTTTATTCCTGATATTCTTATTGTCGATGGCCTTGATTTTGAAAAGGTCGATATGGAAACTATGGAAGGTTTTAAAAAGGTTGCCAAAGAATTTGATGTCGAAATCTGGTTTTCAGCTCTTTCTCACAGACATATAACTGAAAAGAATGAAAAGGGCATCCCATATCCGTGCAGCAGGGTTGATGATTACCTGAGTGTTATTATCCAGCTTGATCCGGGTGAATCAGGTATTTTTCTCAAGCTGATCAAGGACCATGATCATGAGGTAAAGGACGATTCAAGCATACGCCTTGATCCAAATACGTTTCTTGCGAGTTTGTAATCATTAAAATCCATCCATAAATATTTTATTTATGGATGGATTCTTCCGTTTCCAGGAAAGGTATAAAAAAGATCATTGCCATTCCCGGAACGGACGCTAAAAAACTGATACCAAAGAATATTCCGTAACCCAGCCATCCTGCCAGAAAACCACTAACTACACCTGCTAAAACGCCACAAATATTCATGAGACCTGATCCAATTGCATAATGGGCAGCTTTGTAATCAGGCAGGCAGGTTCTCATCAAGAAAGTCATCAGAACGGCTGTACCGAGTCCTCCTGAAAACTGATCAAAACCATTAACAGATGCAACAAGAAAAAGATTGAAATTGCCGATTGGTACCACATTCTCAGCACCAGTGTTCAATATTAAATAGTTATTAAGAAAAAGGGCTAGAAACATATAAATAAGATTAGTGAAATTTTGGGCTAACAAAAAGGGCCATATCGTCCGTTTCAACGAATATTTGGAGATCGCCCAGCCTCCAGCCATTGCTCCAATAATGGAAAATGGAAGGCCAATACCTCCTGATATCCATCCATAATGCACCTTGATTCCAAGGTCCACCATGAAAGCTGTTGACATTGATGAAAGCATAAATTCCCCTGTTCTCAGGAGAATAATGAAAATAAGGATAACACCAATTTTTTCTCGATCCATATAGGATATGAAGGCCCTTGAATAGAACGAGTCCTTATTCCTTAATAATAGTTTATTTATTTTCTTTTTAAAGATAGCAAGCAGAATTAAAAAAAATAGTAGCAAAATTCCAATCCATCCGGAGATCGATATATGTACCTGCTCATTTAGTATCCGAAACCAGTAAAGATTAAATGTGAATCTGATAAAGCCTAAGATAGTAGTGAGTAAGAACAGGATAAGAAGGAGTTCACCACTGAATGACGCCTTAACGATATCAAGGATTGGCTTTTTTTTATTTTCAATATCCGGCAAAAAGAAAAAATGATATAGGAGTAATAAAAATAGAATAACTCCTGCGACTAAGAATCCGATCATCCAATTGATTGCTGCTCCTATAGTTGCAATTATACCTGTACCTGTCATCATGGCTAAACGATAGGCCATAACGCGGTAACCAACATATTTTGCCTGCCCCTTTTTATCCAGAGCCTCCATATAGTAACCATCAATTGCAATATCATTCGTGGCTGCAATGAT
>JASFHE010000119.1:0-12568 GCA_050123415.1 Desulfobacteraceae bacterium
ATCCAGTGTACCCAGATAGTCTGTCATGGACTGATTATTTGCACTATCGAGAACCCTGTTGATTTCTGTCGCAGAACGGGTAAATCCCGGCTGATGGTTATCATTGTAAGTCGTGCCCATGACAGAAAGATTCCAGAGCATGACTTCAAAAGAAACATTCGGGAACTCATCAGTATTATAGGTATTTACAAATTCTCTTACAGCATCGAGTCTCAATCCGTCAGGGTCGGAACCTCCTTCTATCCCGGCAGCGGTGCCTCCCATGCTGCCGGAACAATCGATTGCAAACAGAACCTTAACAGGAAAAACAATATTTTCAGGGTCCTCGGTGAGGAAACTCGCATGTATGGTCACTTCATCTCTTGCCATAAAACGTTCCAGTGGAGGAGCGTCACAGGCTGCAACAGCAGTCAACATGAACAGGAGTATGAGAATTTTAAGAGTTTTCATCATCACATACATCTCCTATTCCGTCATGGTCATTGTCTGCCTGATCGGAATTGGCATTATACGGGCAGTTGTCGCAGGCATCTCCTATTCCATCATAGTCAATATCACTATTTGTAAAAGACCTGCACCTCGGACAAAGGTCTTCATAGGGTTCCAGAAAACCATCATTGTCCAGATCATTGTCACATTCGTTCCCTTCAACATCACCAACCGCATAGCCATCATCATTTTCCTGATTTGGATTGGCAACAAGCCTGCAGTTGTCTACCGCATCAGGAACACCGTCATTATCATCGTCATCATCACAGACATCGCCTATTCCATCATTATCACTGTCGGTTCCGCTCGGATCATACAGCTTTGAACAACTGTCTTCAGCATCGGGTATTCCATCCTCATCGTCATCACCGTCACAGACATCGCCGACGCCATCACCATCCGTATCCAGCTGATCATTATTGGCTATCGCAATACAATTATCACAGGCGTCACCATAATCGTCACCATCCTGGTTTTCTATCTGATCGTTGGGCTCAAGAAGACAATTATCAATAAGATCAAAGGTGCCGTCATAATCAACATCTTCCATGGGATAGAATACCGGACCAAAATTGTATGAAATAACAAGAGGTCCGCCACCGGCGCCGCCGCCACCTATCCCTCCGGACGGGGGGGCACCGCACTGATCATCGGGGCACTCATCAAATATATCATTATTGGATTGGGCGAACACCGATCCTGCAGGCCAGGTAGCAAGAAGGACACAAACAAACAATATGTATACTCTATTCATAATTTTTCTTTTCATAATATGGGCCTCCACCTGTCATAGAGTTAAAAACAATAAAAAATCCTATTCCATGCTCTATCTAATGCTTTTCAAATATTGCGATATCATCCACCGCCTCAGAATAGGAACAAATGAATGGTCTGTTGTCAGTATTAAACCATAAACTGTTATGGTGGCCGAAATCATCATCCTCGGTTACTGTCTCAGATGTCCATGTGGAACCGGAAAGACTGGCTAATTTCAAGAATTCCCGATTGTGTCCGCTGTGACTTTGCACATCATAATATGCTATAGCAGGGTTCCCCTGGGAATCAAAAGCAAGGCTGGGACTGTGACCACAGATTGAAGATTCATCTACCACCTGCACATCCCACGAATTCCCCGACTGAACAGCATATTTCAAATGATCACCTTCATCAGCATCACAACCCTGGCATACTTTTGAGTAGGCCACTGCAAAATTTCCCTCCGGACCTTTAGCAGCACTTACATCTCCAATTGTCCAACCGAGACTGACCTTGTCTACCCATTGCCTGGTCCACTCGCCGTTACTCTCACGCCTGGCAAACCACAGGCCATAGGCATTAACACTACCGATATCAGTATGTTCCACGAAAAAAACAACCGGATTATTACTGTCATCGAGCAGTAGTTTACAACCACGTCCAATATTTCTGTGAGTGGCTGAAGAAGCGGTAAAATCACTCCCATATATCTTTTCCTCAATATTAGCCCACTCACCATCACCGATCAGGTTATTCAGTGTATTTCCATTATGTCTGACATAATTCAGGTCAGGATAACCAAAATTATAGGAATCCATCCCCTCATAATAGAACTGATAACAGATATGAATATATCCCTGGGAATCAATCGCCACAGACAGATCGCTTCCAGCCAGACCATCATACAAAGGGTTGCGCTCGACATATCCCATGGCTCCCATATATTCTTCCCATACACCGCCATCTCGAACACTGAACATTACATCAGACTGATCGTCGGCGCCCGGCCCCTGATCTCTGCTGTATCCACCCTGATAGGCAACTATGGGGTAATCGAGATTACCAAGGGCAAGAGACAGCGGATTACAGTTATCAAGCCCTTCACCGCCATTTTCAGGAGGCGTGGGGTCCAGCATTTCTTCAGACACAATATTATCTTCATCCGGATCCCATATAAGCAGGTTGATATTGTAACGGTTTTCACTGCCGTAATCTGTCCCGTCACTGTAATAGGCTATTCTCACATCTCCATCATTTCCCGGCAGTGCTGAAACCTGGGGGACAAGCAGTCCTTCGGCATCGATATGTTTGATCTCATGCATATACCATTGAGCAGTACCGGGAGTTCCTCCCTCCCCGGACGGATCATCTCCGCCTTCTTCACTGTTGCCGCCGCCATCACCGCCATTGCAGCCTGTCATCAAGAGAAAAAAGACTAAAAGAACTAATAAAGAAGTAAAGAATGTAAAATTACTTTTTTGATATTTGAATGCCAGCATTATAATATTCTCCTGCCTTTGGGTGTATAAGAACCGAAGAGTTAACTCCTCCCGGAGATTTGATCCCTGACTTAACTGATGCGGCCTTCTCGGCATGTCCATAGTATGAATAAAGGCCTGCAAGATTAATCCTTGCCTCTACGGAATCCTTATCTATTTTAAGGGCCTGCTTGAATTCATCACGGGCAACCTTGTCCTCCCCGGTATAAAGGTGGCAGATGCCCAGTATTGTATAAAGCATGGCCTCTGATCTTTTGTCGTTTCCGGGGACCTTATCCATGATACTTCCTGCAACAAGCATTGCCTGTCCAAAATCTCTTTTTTCTACATATGTCATTGCCAGCTCTAAAAGCGTGTTAAAATCTTCCGAATTACTGTAAAGGCTGTCATAAATAGCTTTTAACTCCCGGTCATGGAGTCCCTCTTTGCCAATCGGTCTGTCGTATGCTTTACCATTGAAAGAACTGAACGCAGTATGAGTACCTGATTGATATTCCGGCATATAATATGCAACCATTCCGGGATCACAAATCTCCCATTTCCTTGAAAGGGTCACACAGGTTTCCATATACTGGTCCCCTTTCTTCTGGTAGCCGGATGCCTTTTCATTAATAGCCGCGATGTAGGCTGATTTTTGTTCGTCACTCAATTCAGGAAGCGGTGCGTTTTTTAAAAATTTCGCAAACTCATAATTTAGAAGCGCTGTCTGATAGCAGGCCTTCAGGGCCCACTCTGTTGACTGATAATTGATTACCTTTTGATAGCGTTTTTCAAGGTCTGTCAGAAGATCGGTTTTTTGTTTAACGATTTTGTTATCAATTTTATTTCCAAGCTTTAAAGAATAGTACTTATCTTCCGAAAGATGAATTTCCGTAAATACCATCCGGGCAACCGCGTCATTCATTGCCGGATCTTTTTTCCCTAGGCCCGTTTTATATGATCCCGCAGCCTTTTTAAGATACCTGTATGCGTCCTTATAGTGATTCTTATTAAAATTCAGCCATGCCAGATCCGCATCAGCATGAATTTTTCCGGAACTGCCAAGGCTTGCATATCTGTTTTTTAAAACATTGATTGCCTCATCCTGGTCACCGGTTCTCAGGGCATTCCCCTCGATAGCAAAGATAATTTCTTCCAAATCGTTCTTTGAATAGGAAGGATGATTCAGCAGACGCTGATAATGTATATTCGCGGTTTCGTATTGACCGAGCCCCTCTCTGATCTTTCCGGCCTGGCTGAGAAATTCCGCTGCTGACTTGTGTTTGGGATCAAGCTGTGAAATTTTTTCCAGGTAATCCGCCAGCATTCGAAACTGTCCGATCTTAAATGAGATATCAATCATCATACCCATTGTTTCGACTGACTGATCTGATTCGGGGAATTCTTTAACTAATGAATCACCTGCTGTAAAAAGGGTTTCATAATCTCCCTTATCCACGGCGGATACAATCAATGCCTTTAATGCCTGCTCGCCCATGACCGAAGATTTTTCTTCGGTAGCTATACTGAGCAGTTCTTCCTTTCCCTGGTCCCAGTCTTCAACTGCCGCGAGAGTCATGGTAGAGACTATCTTTGACTCCGCGTTCTTTACAATACCTGCAATTTCAGTCTTGAGTTTTGCGTCGGTAATACTGGGATTGCTTAGAATCTTATTACCGTATTCAGTCAGGCCCTTGTAATTCTCGTCCACGTTATACATATCCATAACAAGATGGACTGCGGCTGTAGCGGACTTGCCGTATGGGTGTTTATCCACAAAACCTGTAAATTCTTCTATGGCCTGATCATGCATACCCGCGTCATAGGCAACCCAGGCCACATTAAAAAGCACATCCGCTGTAACCGGGCTGTTCGGGTAGGCAGAGGCATATTCGTTACCTGTGGCCCTCATACCCTGTCTGGCGTATGTAAGATCGTAATAGTTAAGATCTTCCTTGTTTTTTAACGCGTTGTAATATGAGATAACAGCGCTGTATAGTTTATCCTTTTTAGCCTCAGGATAAAGCGCCAGCGAGTCCACAATCTTTTCGTACTCTTTTCCCGCTTTAAGATATTGACCCGATGAAAACAGTACCTCCGCGTAATTGTTCTGCATGTCCGACCTTGAAGGACTGTCATCAAAAAATTCCAGATAATTTTTATACGCATCCCCTGCTATTTTAAAGGCTTCGCCGGACTTTGTCGCTCTTGCCTTCTCATGCAGATGGGTAATCAACTCCCGGGCATATACCTCAAAATTCCGTGTATCCTTTTCCTTTTGTTTATCATCAATATCTACCGAGTATTTTTCCCTTCTCAGGGCCTTCACAATCAGCGCCACATCCCTGTCCGCGTTTTCATATTTGCCCATTGCCTGGATACACTCAAAGATGTTGCGGCAGTACTCAAGAAGCTTCTCGGGGTCCTGCCTGATATCGCACAATTCACGGTAAAGAGCTGAAGCCATTTTCCAGTTCTTTTTTACAAAATACCTGTATGCGAGTTTATCCAGTACAATGCCGTAGGACTGCCTTGACCATGAATATTTCTGAAAATATTTAAGGGCCTCTTCAGGCGTGCTTTTTTTGTAATGTTCAGGATAGCAGAAGGCCATGTCTATAAGAGATTCAAGACGCACATCCACATGCTGGTATGTATCCACATCAAGTTCCTTCTCGGGCACATGTCCTTCTACCGCTTCTTCAAAGAGCTTGATGGCCTTTCCGCAATCAACGTTATTGATAAAGCACCAGGCGAGTTTATATCTGGCTATCTCAATTGCAGGGCTTTCCGGATAATCCAGCACCTTCTCATAATGTCTTGTGGAGGAGTCCAGGTCCTGCTCGGCAAAAAAGTAATCACCCAGAAGCAGATATGCTTCGGGGATAAAACTGCTCTTTGGAAAGTCCTTGATAAGGGTCCTGTAGCTTTTAACCATCTCATCTATATCGCCCAGCTCCCGCTGCTCATGGGCCATGAAAAAGTAGACCTTGTCCCTGTCTTCAAAATCAGGGTAATGGTCAAGAATTCTCTGGTATATCTCCAGGGATTTATTCTTGAGCATTTCATATTCAAACTTATCCATGGCTGAACTTTTTTTCCCTTTGACATTGCCCTTCCGGATAAAATAGACGATCCTTGATTTCTCAATGTAGAGCTCAGCCAGGCGCATATATAATTCCGGCATATAGGGTTTACTTCGGGATTTATCTATCAGCATTTTCGTGTTTTCAATCGCGAGGTCCACCTTCCTGTCGTCTTCTATCAGTTTCCTGACAAACTCCTTCTGTTCCTCCGCCTTATCGGTCGTCTTATAGGCCTCATCTATATCACCAAAGGCTGATTGACTGCTTCCGGACAGGATAAACAGCAGGCATGCCGAACAATAAAAAATCCAGACTCTTATTGTTATTTTATTTAGATATCTGCTCATTTGAAAAATACGTCCCATTCTTCCATATTTTCGCATCTGTTCGGGAGACTGACCTCATATGCCGCGAGTTCATCGTTCCAGTATTCACCCTGGAACTCATATAAAGCCAGGCCCTCTTCCACTTTTTCTTTTTCTGTTTTTTCTCCGGAATAATGACTTTCATAAACACGCTGGTACATATCCAGACCAATCTCATATTCCATGAGATTGGCGTCTTCTTCATATTTTAAAAGATCATTTGCGATTATCTCGTATCCGTCATTTACCAGTTTTCTTAACTTTTCGCGGCTCTCTTCTATCTGGAGCTCATATATCTTCACCAGGTGCTCCCTGAGGGCTCTATCAGGGATGGCCTGACACTCCTCCAGTTCCTTTTCCAGGAGATCAAGAAATTTGTATATCCGGGATATTTTAGGCTTGTTGAGAAGGACCAGCATCAGGGCGTCATTTTCATGGGGAAGACTTCGTTCGTACAGTTTTTCAAGGGCATCTCCGTAGCGCTCTTCAAACTCGTACACCACGGAAAGTGCGTTTTGATAATGACACACATCTTTATAGATAAATGATTTAAGGATAAAGTATTCCGGCCTGAAGGCATTCCTGAAACTTGGGGCCTGGAACGAATAAAGCAAGCCCATGGCCCTCTCATTATGGCCCATACGATAATGAACCCATGCGCGTTCAAGAAGATTTTCTGCCTGATCCAGGATGCTCTTCTGAATCCCCGCATAGATCATGTCAGCTTCATCATACTGGCCTTTTTCGTAAAGAAGTCTTGCAAGGGTCTTGCGGCTTTCATCCTTGAGGTCCTGTGATGGATAATCACTTTTTAAAATTTCGTTTAAATAGCTGATGGCTTCATCGATATTGCCTCTGTAAACGCAGTAAAGCGCCTCTTTATACAGGTATTTAAAATAATATGTTGATGTGGGACTGATTTTATTAAAATGCTCATTACCCCACTCAAAAAACTTATGCTCCCAGTCATATGCGCCCTGAAGATAGTTGACAAAGTCGGCAATATCACCATCAACAAAACCATAGTCCTGATCACCTACTACCTGATGAACAATAAAATCTTCATCATGGGGCAGTGTGTTCATATTTTTTTCGATCAGCTCAAAGCTGTATGAAACGATCCTCGGATTCGGTTTTCTTGTTATGAGGTTGCCAAGGACATCCGTGGCCGCATGGGAATAATCAAGCCTCTCAAGACTGATACCAAAGAAAAACTGGGCCCACTCATAATCATCCTCATCAGGTGAAGATGCTGCAATAAAGCGGTACAGTTCAATCGCGGCATCATTGTAATTCCCTTCAGAAAAAAAGGCATATCCGTCTTTAAAGTATTTTCGCTTTGGATCTGCATTATTCTGTTCATCAGAGATTTTTTTGTTAACTTTATCTTTCTTCTTCTCCTTATCAAGGCCCATCATCTTCTTGACAAAACCTATGGGCTTTTTAACAAGATTAAGCGGTGCCTTGACAACATCAAGGGTCGATGCTGTTAAAGCAGGGCTGCCAAGAAGGATAATCAGGAGAAGACAATATTTTAAGGTCCTAGATATCATCATCCTCATCCTTTTTCAGATACCTGTTAAGCCTTTCAAGGGTTTCATCTTTTTTAACCTGTCGGGGTTTAAGATCAAACCTGTAACCGAGCCCGATACTAAGGGATATTCGATTTTTCATGCCATCGTCCCTGAAGTTCATGCGGTCATGGATCTCAAAATTGAGGCAGAATTTTTGATTCAGAAAATATTTTGAACCAATTCCAAAACTTACTGAAGGCACCATTTCACCCTCGTCGGAACTGTAGAGGGGGTGTCCTTCCGGATAATTCCAGTCGTAATTAACAACTCCAGCGCCGGCAAAAAGATAGGTTTCATGGTTTATTATACCCTTGTTCAATATGGCGTTTTTTCCATAAAAAGGTTTGTACACTAAATGGCTATAAACCATGTAGAGTGGCTTGGCGAATTCAGAAGGCGTGATGCCAAACTGTTCTTCCATATCCGATTTCAGATCATTTTCCGTGGCTACAATATATTGAGCGCGTGCAACTTCCCAACCCCAGTTTTCACTAAAATTAAATGTGTAGCCGAACCCGATCGGAAAGGAATGATAAAAATCCTCGTTTGTAATATAGCCAAGATTAAAGTTTATCTCGTGGTTCCGGTGAAAGATACGATTCTGCACGGCATAGACCATTGCTTCTTCTTTTGCGTCTTTACATGATGCTTCAGGAACATGAGAGCACAGAATTATTAACAGAACGAGAATGGATGAGAATATTTTCATTATTAAGTGACCTCCTTTAGAAACCTACTATGTCAAAAACAAATGGATATGAGACCATAACCTCTGATCCGCTGGGTTTAGGAAAACGCCATGTACGTATCGACTCTTTAATACAACTGTGGATCTCGTGAGAATTGACGGAAGATGATTTGATTCGAACTTCACCCACCTCTCCGGACATCAGGATTTTCCATTCGAACATCACCTTGCCTACTATTGAAGGGTTGCTCATGAGTTCGGTCTCATAGCAGTAGGTGATATCGTCAAGGTGCGCGTCAATGACCCTCTTTACTGCCTCCATGGAAAGACCTCCGCGAATCCTGACCGATTTATCAAGTGTCGCTGTGACCATCCCCATGACTTCCTGCTCTCCTGTTTTGCCTTTTTCAAGGGCCGCAACCGTTCCTTCACCCTTTCTTCCGTAACTCCTGAGCACCTGGCTGGAACCTTTTGTTGATATGATGGCGCCTTTAGGAACTGATATTTCACCTGTTCCGAGCTTGCCGACAACGCCACCTACCTTTAAATTGCTTGAGGTAACGTTAGGTGAAGAGACAGCATCCAGATTTGTAACCGCGGCAAGGGCGTTTTTAGGCTGGAGCCCTACACTGTCGGAAATCATACCCAGTATTCCTGCCTCATTGATGTTCCGGGTCGCCACATTGCCTTCGCCAAAACCTCCGCCTGCGTCCGGATGCCGGGATGGCCGGGATGATTTTTTCGTTTTGGAAGGTTTCTTCTTTGATGCTGTCCTGACAGGCTGCTTTTTTACCAGCTTCGGCTCAGCCTGTTTTTTAAGCTTTGGCTCCACAACCGGAGCGGGTGCCGGCGGTTTTGGTTTCGGCTGCGGATTTACAACCTTTTCCAGTTCCGCCAGTTGATTTGAATCCAGTTTCACGAAACGGGCTTCCTCATCAAGATTATTTCCATTATCAAAAGAAGGGAACAATCCAAGAAAGAGCAAAAAGACTATATGAAAGGCAAAAGACACACCAAAATGTTTGTAGGATTTTTTATTAGCCCCTTTTATCACAGGCATATCCGGAACAAGGGATCGACTCACCATGCGCATATGATAGGTAAAGTATCCGTCGGATATTACGGCCTTGCCGCTGCCGGGTATCTTTGTCCGGTAGATTCCTTTACGTTTGCTGATACAGTTTTCATCTTTCATAAGCAGACGAGTCGCGACAGGGGATTTTCTCGCATTCTCTAAATTTCCCTCAATATTTTTCTTAAATGAAAACAGGGCTTCATTTGCCCGTTTTAATTCTGCCAGACAGAATCGTTTGCCCTCAAAATCCCTGATATAATACTTTTCTCTTTCCCTGAGATGCTGAATGTCCATTACTTCACGACCATAAAGCTTTATAATCTCCAGATACTTTCCATCTAAAGCATTATGGCGTGAACGGGACGCGTTCAGGTCATCTATCTTATCCTTCAGGTTAAAATCGGCAGGAAGATCTTCTTCGTCCTCATCGTCTTCATCATCAACCTCAACACCATAAAATTTCCAGGCCGGTTTTTCCTTTTCCGGCAATGAACGGATCAATTCAGCTTCAATACCGGGTTCGGGTTTTTCAACAGGAGGAACTATCTCCTCTTCCCCTGGTATTGCTGCCTGCTCCGGAACCCGGGGTTGGATTTCTGATGATGCTTCCTGATTGAAATGATGAGTCTGACTGATTATGGCGTAATCTTCCGATGCCGTATAATCGGCTTGTATTCGGGCTTCCGAATGATCATCCGGTTTTTCCTTAAGAGCATCATTTTTAACTTCATTTAAAATTTCGCCGGAACTCTGTTCGGGAATGGTTGTAGAAAATTTTTCAGTTTCTTTCTCCTGAACCGGGAGTTTAATACTTTTAGTGCTCTTACGTGCTTTCAGCCTGCACACCGCACCGCTCTTTTCAAAAATCTTTTTAAGTTTTTTAGCAACGTCTATTTCCAGGCCGCTCTTTAAAACAACCTTCTTCCTGTTAAAAAACTGCTCAATTCTTGATGCATCTGATTTGAGTATTTTTGACAGGTTGTATTTTACTTTATAAATATCAAAACCTGTCCTGATATCGCCCTCAAAGATCAGATCATACAGTTCATGATCTTCTTCCCGGCCACCTTCAAACAAAGCAAATAGATCAACTTCAGGTTCTTCATTTTTAATAACAGGCTCAACAACCTTTAAGTCCTGTTCCGGTGAATCAGAATCTCTGTTTTCTGAATCGCTTGAAAGATCGATCCCGGGGGACATTTTCATGTCTTTGTCATATCCAATGTGCGGTTTGGATATCTGACCGGTTGATGTTTTATGATGATTAATTTTTAAAACATAGGGGCCCAGTCCAATCTGCTCAGATGAATCAATAATGGATATCCCATACAACCCGCCTTTTATAAGCAGGCCTGTCTTCTGTGTCTGATCAAGGATAACCGGTTGTTCATCAATAAATGTAATGCATGCCTGCTTATCCGCGATCTCATTATCGGACAGAACAAGGTCGGCTTCCAGACTCTTTCCGATAACAATACGATCCTGGGAAAATGTCTTTTTCCCCTGGTATTCGCTTCCTTTATAGACCTCTATCCTGATTGTATGTGTGATAGCATGATCATTGGAAGTATCCACAGGATCAAATCCGGTAACTGCCGGAGTAGGATCAGGCTCTACATATGCTCTATTTCCATGTAACTTATTCATAATATCACCATGCTTTTTCTTTTATTAAATATTAACTGGGCTCCATCCAAAAACTAAAGTTTTTGTTCGGTAGCTGTCAGCACTCAGCGTTCTGCTTTCAGCAAAAGGCTTCAAAAATAAAGACTTAGCTGATGGCTGATAGCTGACCGCTGAAAGCTCCATCCGGAAATCAGGGTTCCTCATCGACCTTGAAGTCCTCAAGGATTTCCTTCCGGTAATCTTCTCTGGTCTCCAGCATACTTTTGATATCGCTTTTCTTTCTGTGGAGAAGATAGACCGCTCCGGATTTTATGCTTTGTCCCAGGATATATGAGTTCCCAAAATCGATACGCTCCATAAGGGAATCTTTTTTCTTTTCTTCGGTTTTCAGTTCTTCAGTCTTATTTTCTTCAGAAATCTTCTCTTCTGTTTTTTTCTCTTTTACTTCCTGTTCTTCAGCCATAATGTTTGAGGCCTGAGAAAAGAGAGATAATGAAATCGTTACACAGACTATCAATATTTTTAGATATGCTTTTTTCATTTCCCAGCCTCCGATAGATCAATTCTGCAGGACCGCGAACTGGAAGTTGGGATAACCTGCCAGGCCTGCTGTTTTCATCACCTGATTAATAACCTTGAACTCATGGCCTTTATCACAAAGGAAGATAATCCCCTGGTTTGTGGGTTCTTCTTCCGTACTTTCCTCTTCGATTTTTTTACTCATCTCGAAATGTTCCCTGAGACGTTTATACAGGATCGATGTCTTGAGATTTTTTTGATCAAATCCCTTGATCTCTCCATTATCCAGCTCTGCGACTATTTCATCATCAAGCATTAGCGCGCTCTTGCTCAGGATAAGCTTGAGGTTTTTATCGTAATCAATCTTTGTGGAAGACCGGGGCAGCTCAAGTTCATTATCAAGTTTGATAGTCTCCACCCTGTCCGAGAATGAGAACAAAAGAAAAATCAAAACAATGGTGAACATATCCATCATTGAGGTAAGCATGAGTTTAGGTACTGCAGAGGATTTTTTTGTTTTTCTTCTTTCACCTAGCGCCATTTACTTAACTCCTATCCTACCGAGCCTGACAGTACCACGTTCGGAAACAGGACTATCTCTCCCGTTTTTCTGGCTGTGTCCATGGCAAGAATTATGGTGTTATAATCAGTTTTGTTATTGGGTATTAAAATCAGGGTGTCACTTTTAGGATACCGATCCTTTATCCCCTGAAGGTGGGCTGATAATTTTTCCAGAGGGTAAGCGCCTTCACTGTCCAGGGAATACTCGGCCTTAAGCTGATTAAGCTCATTACCTGTCAGTTTATCGCTCATTGCTGACAGCTTGAGAGTATCTTTCTTCAGCTCAACAATAACGGTCACGCTAATTGGATTATTCTCTTCAGCCTTTTCAGTGCTTTCAGCAAGAACCGG
>JASFHE010000120.1:0-12555 GCA_050123415.1 Desulfobacteraceae bacterium
TGTTCAGTAGAATTTTTCTCTTGGCGTTAACATAATGATTATCTTATACATTTTTTTTATTTATTGTGCAATCACAATCTTTACAAAGTCAAATTAGATCAGGCTGATTTTGAGAGATATGCGTCTGTAAAAAGTATATTCGGTACTGAGCTGGAACATTATCATGAATTTATTGATATATTAAAGTTTATTGCCAGGAACGATTGCAAAGAGCCCTGCAGGAAAGTCGGCGGATGCGGCGGTAATCCATGTAAAATAATGAAATGCGCCGAGGAAAAGAATTATGAAGGCTGCTGGCAGTGCCCGGAAATGAAAGATTGCGACAAGTTTGATCTTGTAAGACCGCGTTGTGGAGATACGCCATATAAAAACCTGTTAAAAATAAAAGATCTCGGTTATGAAGGCTGGATTGAAGAGAGAGGCCCTTACTATATCTGGCAGAGGGAGGACAAAAATGAAAAAGAATAATTTGATATCCATTATTATTTTGAGTATGGCAATTTATACAGTCCTGTTATTCGGTTTCACAGTAATGGCCCAGGAGCCAAAGTTTTCAATGCCTGATCTCAAGACTCATCATATTAAATCTAAATTCGTAGATCAGGAGTTCATAATTACTGTTTCTATGCCGATAGTCCATGATAATGAAACCGAAAAGTTCCCGGTTCTTTATTGCCTGGATTCCAATTTCTTTTATCCAAGGGATATTACACACCTGCTTCAGGGAGTTGGTGAGGTTCCAAGATTTATACTGGTCGGTATAGGATATCCCGGCAAACATTTTTTAAGTTCGTTTAATTTAAGAGCCAGGGATATGACACCTGTTGAAGATGTTATTGATATGCCCCCGGCTGAAGGCTTTGTGAGAGGTGTTCATGTGCCAAAGGGAATAAAATATGGGGGAGCAAAGGAATTCCTGGAATTTATAAGGCAGGAGCTAATCCCTTTTATTGATAATAATTATCCTACTATAAAAGGTAATCGTGCTATCAACGGGCATTCTCTCGGTGGTCTATTCGGGCTTTATGTACTTTTTAATAAGCCTGATACCTTTGATAAATACATCATCGGCAGCCCGTCAATCCAATGGGGAGAGGAATTTATACTTAAACAGGCAGAAACCTTTGTTGCTGATAATAATGCATTAAAAGCAAATATTTTTATGGCTGCCGGCTCTCTTGAAGAAACTGGCGAAAATCAGGAATCCCGAACAGTAACCAATATGTTTAGGATGGAAAACATACTGAGGAAGAAAAAACTCAAAGGTCTAGATCTACGTACACGGCTCTTTCCCGATGAAACACATTTAACTGTAGGGCCAATGAATTATGTTCATGGGATAAAAAGCATTTACAAAAAACCCGCTACCCATTTTCAATTAAAATATCTGGAGAAAAAATAAATCATATAAAAAAGCGTACTGATATGAAGGATATCTATATAAAAAGAGCATCAATAGAGAACATTAAGAAAATTCTTGAGCTACAAAAGCTTGCATATATAAGTGAAGCTGAAATAATCGATGATTTCACGATACCACCATTACACCAAACGATGGAGGAGATACTATCCGAATTCAGAAATCAAATCTTTTTAAAGGCTGAAGTTGATAATAAAATTGTCGGTTCAGTCAGGATTTACATGAAAATGGGAACCGGCTATATCGGAAAATTGATTGTACATCCGGCCCATCAGAATCTTGGTATCGGCACAAAACTATTATATGAAGCCGAAAAACAATTCCCCGATGCAGAAAGATATGAATTGTTTACCGGTGAAAAGAGCGAAAAAAACCTGCACCTGTATGCCAGGAATGGTTATCGAGTTTTTAAGAATAAAAAAGTATCGGAAAAATTGACTTTAGTGTTTCTGGAGAAAACAAATAAAAAAGTCATATGATATGGGATACAAGTTTTTTTGTGTAACTTAAAACACAAATAAGGTTTTCTCTGTGTCCTCTGTATGCTCTGGTGACCGCAGGGAACGGGCGAGAGAATAAAACAAATATCTCGCAAAGAAAATTAATATAAACTTTACATATAAGGAAATATCATGGCTAAACATATTGGAATAGTTGCCTGCAGTGCAGAAGGTGCTGCATTATGTTATCGAACCATATGTTCGGAAGCGCCGACTTTAATGGGTGAACACATGCACCCTGATGTATCGATGCATACACATCCTCTTGGTGTGTATATGTCACATATACGCTCTGGCAATCAGCAAGGGATTGCAAAATTAATGTTATCCTCTGCTGAAAAGCTGTCACGCATAGGAGCAGAACTATTAATATGCCCGGATAATACTATTCATGAGGCCTTCGACCTTGTAAAAGCGGACTCCCCTGCTCCCTGGTTGCACATTGCCGAAGCAATTGCTGAGGAAGCTAAGAAAAAAGGGTGCAATAATCTGGGTATCACAGGAACAAAGTACCTGATGACAGGCCCTGTATACCCACAAATATTAAAGAAATATAACATCAATTGCATGATACCCGATGAAAACGATCGGGATAAAATCGACAATATCATTTTTAAGGAGCTTGTTAACGCAGTCTTTCCGGAAAAATCACGATTATATTTCAATGAGGTAATTCAGAAATTTAAAAATCAGGGATGCGATGCAGTTGTTCTGGGATGTACTGAAATTCCGCTTATTGTCGATCCGGATGACTGCCCTTTACCGACTCTGGATTCAACACGGTTGCTAGCAAGAGCAGCTCTAAAGGAATCATTAAGAATGGAGTAAACATCTCGTTTTATATGAGAAAGCAATATAATTTTTTCAATTTGAAGAGTATATCATTGTTGTTCAGGGACAGTACAACCTGTTTATTGGCGACGATGTCATATCTCTTCTAGCTGGAGATGAATATGTTATACCCAGAGAAACGATTCATGCAGGTGAAGCATTCGCCGGTACACGCGCTATATATGCCCTTGGCGGACATAGAGCAAAACGAAAACCATACGAGGATTTTAAATGATAGAAAACAAAATAGAAGAAGTGCCGGGTTTTAGCTGGTTCGGTAAAAACATAGGGATCAAGGACGATACACTGGATTTTGGAGGTATACTGTCTGATAACATATGTAACGCAGCAGGTGTATTCACCAGAAACACAATGCCCGGAGCGCCTGTAATTGTCGGAAAGGAACATTTAAAGGACGGGAAGCTTCAGGCAGTAATTGTAAACTCAAAAAATGCCAATGTGGATACCGAAGCCCATGGAATTTCAAATGCAAAAACAATATGCAGTCTTGTTGCTGAAAACTGCGGAATGCAATCCGAAATGGTACTGCCATCATCCACCGGCGTCATAGGGCGACGTTTGCCTATGGACATTATAACCGAAGGATGTAAAGGTCTTAAACAGGATTTTGGTAAAACAAAGCAGCACATCTGGGATTTTGCACATAGTATAATGACAACCGATACCAGGCCGAAGTGGGTGACCGGAAAAGTCGGCAACGCGAAAATACTGGGAATAGCAAAAGGTTCCGGTATGATTGAACCGAATATGGCAACCATGCTCTGTTATTTTATGTCGGATGCGGATATAGAATCAGTCAAACTTCATTCTATACTGGTAAATGCCGTTAATAAATCATTTAACAGGATCTCGGTTGATACAGACACATCAACCAGTGATACAGTTGTTATTTTATGTAATGGCCTTGCAGGACCGGTTGATCCTGAAGAATTTGAAACAACTTTATCTGAGATGGCTGTATTCCTTGCCAAAGAAATAGCCCGTGATGGTGAAGGAGCAACCAAGTTAATTGAGCTTGTTGTATCAGGCGCTCAAACACAGGAGCAGGCTCTTTTGACCGCAAAATCCGTAGTAAATTCACCATTGGTAAAAACAGCTATCTATGGCAGTGATCCAAACTGGGGCAGGTTTATCATGGCTATCGGTAAAGTATTTCAGTATTCAGTAAAGATTTCGGATTTAAAGATTTATTTTGGGAAAGGAAATGACCGGATCGGCCTGGATGCTGAGATGCTTGAGAGGGATGAAGTTCCATTAGAAGAAATCTCTAAAATATTACACCATACTGAAGTCCATATAGAAATTGTACTGGGAAACGGACCCTGCTCCGAGAAAGTCTGGGGGTGTGATTTAACTGAAGAATATATCAATATCAATGCATACTATACAACGTAATCTATAAGGAGGAGATAAAATGGTAATGGGAATTCATTTTTTACTGAGCTATGCGTGTAATTTTACGTGTGATCATTGTTTCTTATGTTGCAGTCCTGATTCAAAAGGGACAATGACAATAAATCAAATCCGGACTGTGCTTGAGGAATCGGAAAAATTAGGAACTGTTCAGGAAGTGTATTTTGAGGGAGGTGAACCTTTTCTATACTATCCAGTAATGGTTGAGGGCATTAGACTTGCTCGCGATATGGGATTCAGTACCGGTATTGTATCCAATGGCTACTGGTCAACATCGGTTGATGATGCGAAATTATGGCTCAAACCTTTATCCGATCTTGGTATTTCGGATCTGAGCGTGAGTGATGACAGTCTCCATTATGGAGATGATCAGGAAAGTCCGGCCAGGTGTGCGCTTGCAGCCGCAAAAGCAATGGGAATTCCGTCGAACGCTCTGTCTAAAGAAAAACCGGAAGTGCAGGATAATGCCGATACAGGAGCAGGTAAAGGAACACCAGAGATTAGCGGTGGAATAAAACTAAGAGCTGTTAAGAAGTTTGCTGAAGGTCTTCCCATTAGAAAATGTGAAGAATTTAAAGAGTGTCCATATGAGGAACTGGAAAACCCAAAGCGTGTTCACATAGATTCATACGGCAATGTACAAATCTGCCAGGGAATCAGTATGGGAAATTGCTGGAAGACGCCCCTTTCATCACTGGTTCAAGATTACAATGTACAGAAACATCCCATCACGGGCCCTTTAGTTCGTGGAGGCCCGGTTCAGCTCGCTGAAGAATATCAATTAAACCTTAAAGATGAATATGTTGATGAGTGTCATTTCTGTTATGCTGCACGCCTGGCACTGCTTGATAAATTTCCTGATTACCTTGCACCACGACAGGTGTATGGTATTGATTAGTATGCTGTAAACATAAAGAAAATCAAGCACGAGAGGAACAATCATGGATTATAACGATATTCTGAATACATTAGCTCCCTGCGGATTAAATTGTAAAAAATGTTTTGCCCACACAAATGGCGAGATCAGGAAACACAGCCTGAAACTCAAAGAAAAACTCGGAAATTTTGAATCCTATGCAAAAAGGTTTGAAATCCTTCTCAATAATCCGGTATTCAGCAAGTATAATGACTTTAAAGTATTACTTGATTATTTTGCATCAGAAAACTGTCAAGGGTGCAGAAAAGAAACCTGCAAACTCTTTACGGATTGCGGTGTAAGAAGCTGTCACCAGAAAATGGGAGTAGACTTCTGCTTCCAGTGTAAAGATTTCCCGTGTGAAAAAACAAATTTTGATGAGAACCTGCAAAAAAGGTGGATGCAACTGAACAATGAAATTCGTGTAAAGGGCATTGAATCCTACTATGTTGAAACAAAAGATACGCCCAGATATTAAACCCTGATTTTGTTTAAGAGATAAGGTAATTTTGTGATGAAAATCCCTAAAAATCTTAAAAAGTTAAGTGATGCAGTTAAAAATCCTCATGATAACTTTATAGTTGGTGAAATAAATGACAGTTGCCTGAGACTTGCTGTGAATGAAGGGGAATATCCCTGGCACTATCATTCGAACTCAGATGAATTATTTATTGTACTTGAAGGGGAGTTAACAATCGAATTCCAGGATAAACCCATGGTTACATTAAAACCGAAGGATACATTTCTTGTTCCCAGAGGATTAATACATAAAACAAAAGCAAATGGAAGAACAGTCAATTTATGTTTTGAAAAATTGGATTCTGATTCAATCTTTATTTAATAAAAATATTAACTGGAGCTGCATACATGAAAAAATCAATTATGTTTATTCTACTCTTTTCTTTATTTTTACCTCTATTCGCATGTTCTGACAATGATGATAAAAATGACGTTAAAACCACTCGCAGCAAAATGGTTCCGTGGGAAAAAGGTGCGTGGGAAACAGGCAAATACCGCAATGTGTTCCTTGAGGCAGGTTATAAACAGGAAGATATTGATACAAAACTGGCAAAGGCCTACCATGATTTATTTGAGGGTCAGAACAGGGTCTATTTTGATGTTGGGGATGACATGGCCTATATCTCGGATATTAAAAATAAGGACGCCCGTACGGAAGGCCTTTCCTATGGAATGATGATAGGGGTTCAATTAAATAAAAAAGATGTATTTGACCGTTTATGGCGATGGTCAAAAAAATATATGCAGCACCAGGGCGGACCTCGTGACGGCTATTTTGCGTGGTCGATTGAGCCAAAGACAGGCAAACATAATTCCGAAGGAACTGCCTCTGACGGAGAATTATATTTCGTAACCGCCCTGCTCTTTGCCTCCAATCGTTGGGGGAATGATACCGGAATAGACTATTATGCCGAGGCAAGAAGAACACTTGATGCCATGTGGAGCAAAGACGGGTCAGAAGGAATAAACAATATTATCAATGTGGAACATAAACAGATCAGTTTTGTACCCGAGTCTGAAAGATATGACCTTACAGACCCGTCATATTACCTGCCTGCTTTTTTTGAGGTATGGGCAGAGTACGCAAAGGACGGTCACGAACAGTTTTACCGTGAGTGCGCAGACAAAGCCCGAACTTTTCTGCATAAGGTTTGTCATCCTGAAACCGGGCTTAACCCTGACCTTACCCTGTACAGCGGAGAACTTCCAAAACAGAATTTTTTCCCTCCTGCCTTCAGGTTTGACTCATGGCGGGTACCAATGAATATTGCAATGGACTACTCATGGTATGCAAAGGATAAAGAGTGGCAAAAGGATTACTGCAGAAGAATTCAAGATTTCCTCTATTCCAGGGGAATAGATAAATTTGAAGATCAGTACAATATGGACGGCACACTTCCTGATTGGATTCTACCAGCAGGCGGTTATCAGAAGTTACGCCATTCCCTTGGTCTTGTTGCCACTTCCGCAGCAGCATCCATTATGGGCACACAGGAAAAAAGCCTGGAGTTTGTGGATGCAGTCTGGAATGCTAAACTCGAACCCTATGAAGACGGATATTTTGATCCTTACTATGACGGGTTGCTGTATCTGTTCAGCCTTATGCACCTGAGCGGTAACTATCAAATAATAAAACCCGCGAATTCTTAATTTTAAAAAAGGTACAGGAATTTGGAAAGTTATAACCACAAATCACTATTTTCCTATGCAAGAATAGCCGGTATCCTGTGCCTTATCATAATTGTATAAGGAATAAAAGCAAATGATTAATATACAGAGCCAGTTTCAAAGCCAATAAATATAGATGGATTTTTATTCGTATTGAAAAGGTATTCATTGTAACTTTAATACAAAAACCTTGACCATAAAACATTCATATGTAAATATCACATTTCATCTGTCGTTTTAAAACGTCAAAACATACTACTTATATTAAATATACGAGGCATTGATGAAATTTCCAGGCAAATCATTTTTCATTTTAGCGGTGATATTTTCTGTTTTATCAGGAACAATTTTAAATGTAGCAGCGGCGGAAGAAGATTTAATACTGTTCGCCGCTGCATCAACGACAAATGCTGTAACAGAGGCAGTAAAAATTTATGAAACGCGGGGTCTTGGCAAAATAAAAACTTCTTTTGCATCTTCTTCAACACTGGCTAAGCAGATAGCCAATGGCGCCCCCGCGGATATTTACCTTTCTGCCAATAAAAAATGGATGGATTACCTGGAACAAAAGGGGGCAGTTCAAAAACAGACCCGCTTTGATCTGCTCGGGAACCGCATCGCCCTTATTGTTCCTTCTCAAAGCCCTGTCCGGACCATTGACATTAAAAAGAGTCTCGATATATCATCCCTCCTGGGAAGTGACGGAAGGCTGGCAACAGGTGACCCTGAACATGTCCCTGCAGGCATATATGGCAAACAGGCGCTTGAAACACTCGGGCTATGGGAAAAGATAAACGGACGTATTGCCCCGATGAAGGATGTAAGGGCAGCCCTTGTAATGGTGGAACGTGCTGAGACTCCCCTCGGGCTTGTTTATACTACAGATGCCGCGATATCAAAAAAAGTTCGGATCGCAGGAGTATTCCCTTCTGAATGCCACCCTCCAATAGTTTACCCCATTGCAATTGTTACAGGTGGAAAGTCCAAAGCTGGTACATCCTTTTTGAATTTTCTTAAAACACAGGATGTCCGTGCAGTATTTATCAAATATGGATTTGAAGTTAAGTGATGCATTTCTGGCAACTTACTGAAATAGAAATAGAGGCCCTCAAACTGAGCCTCAAAGTATCCCTCTGGGCAGTCGCAATAAGTCTGCCTGCCGGTATTTTTGCCGCATGGATACTTGCCCGTACCAAATTTCCCGGGAAGAATATCCTGGACGGTATTATTCATCTCCCGCTGGTCATCCCGCCTGTCGTGACCGGTTATCTTCTCCTGATACTTCTTGGCCGAAACGGAGCCATAGGGGCATTCTTATACAAATATACAGGTCTTGTCCTGACCTTTAACTGGAAAGGAGCGGTCCTGGCAGCCGCCGTGATGTCCTTTCCACTCCTTGTTCGTGCAGTAAGACTTTCTCTTGAGGGAGTGGATCAGGGTCTTGAATCAGCGGCACGAACGCTTGGTGCCGGGCCTTTAAGGGTGTTCTTTACCATAACTCTTCCCCTTACAATCCCCGGCATTATCACGGGAATGATTCTCGCGTTTGCAAGGAGTCTTGGTGAATTCGGGGCAACAATCACTTTTGTTTCCAATATACAGGGCCAGACACAGACAATACCTCTTGCCCTTTATACCTTTACTCAGGTGCCTGACGGTGAGACAGGCGCCATGCGGCTTTGTATTCTTTCAATTATTATTGCCATGACAGCCCTGATCTGCTCTGAGCTGACTTCCCGGCGCTTTTCCGCCCGTATAAGAGGATAATCTCAAATGAAGGTAGATATTACCCGGCAGCAGGGAAAATTTTTAGTAGATACCGATTTTTCCGGGGCAGAATCCGGGGTGACAGCCCTTTATGGCCCTTCCGGTGCGGGCAAGACATCCGTAATAAACATGGTGTCAGGCCTGATAAGCCCTGACAGGGGTCATATCTCAGTAAAGGACCTCTGTCTCTTTGATTCGGAAAAAGGGATCAATCTCCCCACAGAACGACGCCGTATTGGCTATGTGTTTCAGGATGCCAGACTCTTCCCGCATATCTCTGTTCGCAGCAATCTGACATACGGATTAAAGCTGACACTCCCTGAACTTCGTTTTGTAACATTTGATTCAGTTGTTGAACTGCTGGGCATCAATCATCTTCTGGATCGAAGACCTTCAAAGCTTTCAGGAGGTGAAAAACAACGTGTTGCAATAGGCAGGGCGCTCCTTACAAGCCCGGCAATTCTTCTTATGGATGAACCCCTTGCATCTCTGGACTCTCAAAGAAAAGCGGAGGTCCTTCCCTTTATCATGCGCCTTTCAAGAGAGTATGAAATCCCGATTCTTTATGTAAGTCACCTTATAGATGAAATTCTCAACCTCGCAGATAAACTTGTAATAATGGATTCGGGCCGTGTGGTTGCTTCAGGAAACCCTGAAGAGTTGTTATCTAGACCGGACATGCAGAAACATATCAGCATGGATGATCATGGGTCGGTAATTTCGGGAATAGTGGATGATCCAAACAACTGCGCGGGACTCACACAGTTGCGTTTTGGCTCTTTGTATCTGACTGTTCCCCCGGTTCAGGCCCCAAAAGGTATGCCTATACGGGTAAGGATTGCGGCAAAACATGTGGGAATAGCGCTTAAAAAACCTGAAGACACCAGCTTTCATAATATTTTCCAGGGTAAAGTCAAGACGATAATAGATAAAGGGGGACCATTCGTTGATGTTTATGTTGATATAGGCCGCCTTCTGCTTGCAAGAATAAGCCGTCACTCCTGTTATAAGCTGGAACTCCAGGAGGGAAAGGATGTATTTGTCATGATAAAGACTGTGGCGGTATCTCTGGGCGGGTCCGGCGAAAGGCAGGAAGATATCTGATCTTTTGCACCTATACAGAAAAATGAGTTTTTATATAGCTTTCAGCTGTCAGCCAAGTCTTTTTTATATCCTTTGCTGATGGCTGAATGCTGAAAGCTGATTGAGTTCATCAAAAACGAATGTTTTAGATGAACTGATTTTGGTTATTCCCCCTTCTTTTTAAAAACAACCTTGATATCTGTTATCTCTGTTGCAGGATACTGCCCATTCTCATCCTTCTCAATATACTTTACAGTATCAAGTATAGTGTTAAGGGCAATAGATACTCCCACCAGGGCTTCCATTTCAACACCTGTCCTTGCCTGTGCACTGACAGAGCATACGGCATCAATTGAATCATCATTTACCTGATATTCAACCGTTACCATATCCAGGGGGATCTGGTGACAATGCGGGACAAGCAGATGTGTCTGTTTTGCCGCATTCATACCTGCGACTTCTGCGACAAGTAAAGGATCCCCTTTTTTAACTGTCCCTGCCTTGATTTCTTTAATTGTTTCAGGCCTTAGATATAATCTGCCGGATGCCTTTGCGGTTCTTTTTATTATTGGTTTTTCTGCAACATCAACCATTCCCATTTTTATCGCTCCTTCTTTTAACTACGAAATAAACATTTCCTGTTTAGTCACTGCATTTTTCTTAATCTGTTCAACTGCTTCAATAAGGGCTGCAAAAACATTTTCTCTTATATCACCTCCGACCGCAACGAACATCAATTCGTCACCTACCTTCAGGTTCCCCTCATTTACATCAATCAAGACCTCAACTATACCCGGCATCAACTTGATTTTACTTATGATATCTTTTAGCGTACTCATATCATATTTTACATCCACACCTTCAACACCCTTTCCGTTTCTGGAAAAACTGCGAACTATCCCGAGGTGGCTTGCAATCATCCCGATACTGTCAGAATTCTCATGATTTTTTATCTTGTTAATAATCTTTTCTATTTCCATTTTGTTTCCTTTATTTCTTATCCTGATCAAGATTAAAAAGTTTTCTTGTTATATCAATATAAGAGTCTTTTGAAGACCTCCCTGCTATTTTTTTTAATGAAATAATTGGATCGTTTATTATCTTTTCTGCCATGGATGATGTGAGTATCTCGATATTCCTTATCTGTTCCTGTGTAAGTTCTCCCAAACCCGGAAGGCTTTTTTTAATTTCCGCTGCCCTTATGGCCTCAATCTTGTCCTTTAATAAAACTATTGTAGGCACAACATCCAGCGTTTCAAGCCAGCTTACGAATTTCATGACCTCTTCTTCTATAATCCTTTCGGCAACTATTGCCTCCTGCATTCTCTGTTCACTGTTTTCATTTACTACTTCTTTCAGGTCATCAATATCATACAAAAATACATTATCAAGGTTGTTGACCCTGGGCTCTATATCCCTTGGAACTGCGATATCAATGAGAAAAAGAGGACGGTTCTTTCTCTTTCTGGCGATTTTCCTGATCATATCAGCAGTAATTATATAGTCCGTCGCAGCAGTAGAAGATATGACAATGTCCGCATTTATTAGTTGCGAATCCAGTTCTTTAAAAAACACGGCTTTACCACTGATATTCCCGGCCAGTTCCACAGCCCGTTCAAAACTCCTGTTAGCAACAACAAGATCGTTCACTCCATGGTTTATAAGATGTTTAGCAGCCAGTTCAGCCATTTCACCCGCACCGACAAGCAGGGCAGTCCTGCCTTCCAGCCTGTAAAATATCTTTTTAGCCAGTTCAACTGCCGCATAGCTGATTGAAACGGCTGTCTCGGAAATCCCGGTCTCTGTTCTTACTCTTTTTGCAACCTGAAAGGTCTTATGCATAAGCCTGTTAATAATAACGCCTGCTGTTTTCTCTTTTACTGCAGCAAGCCTGTACGCGTCCTTGACCTGTCCCAGTATCTGGGGCTCTCCTACAACCATTGAGTCAAGACTTGAGGCAACCCTGAACATATGTTTTACCGCATCCATGTCTTTGTGGAGGTACATATGGGACCTTATTTCCTCTTCTGACACTCCACTTGATTGAGACACCAGGGTAACAATCAGTTTCTCTGCGCTGTCGCTGTCTTCTGTCGTGCACAAAGCTTCAATACGGTTGCAGGTCGAGATAAAGATACTTTCATAGAGCTGCCCGGTTTCTCTCATTTTTGTGAGTATCTCCGCAGGGCTCATCCTGTCTCCTGCAAGACATTCTCTCAGCTCAACAGGAGCAGATTCATGGTTCATACCTATGTTAATAATACTGATCATGGTAATTTATTTATCTTGTTAAAATCGTTGAAACTGTGATAGCTGTCCAGCCATATAATGCTTCCAAGAAAGGTAAAAATAAGTACCATGAAACAGACTATAGACATATAGGCTGCACGTCTCCCGCGCCACCCGACTGTAAGCCT
>JASFHE010000121.1:0-12442 GCA_050123415.1 Desulfobacteraceae bacterium
AAACAGCATTCATGGCGGATTATATTCTCCCTGACCATACATATCTTGAAAAGATTGATGATATTCCCTGCCCATCATCTCTTCAGTATAATTTTTATGGACTTACACAAACTGTTATCGATCCTCTCTATGACACAAAAAACAGCGGTGATGTATTAATACATCTTGCAGGAATTATAGGCGGATCGGTAGAGAAATCATTCCCGTGGAAAAAATATGAAGAAGTATTAATGGCAAGGGCAGTGGGACTTTTTGAAAGCGGTGAAGGGAAGGTCAACTACGATCCTTCATCTGCACCATGGAAGCTCTTAAAAAACAACTCAAAAGTTGTTCCTGATTATACAAATTTTACCAGCATGTGGGAAAGCCTTAAAAATGGCGGAATGTGGTATAATCCTACATCCAACATAAAAGCAGATAAGGACCTGTTTGGGACTGAAAGCGGAAAATTTGAATTCTTCAGTAACAGATTGAAATCAATAATAGCGGCATCATCGGAAAAACCTGAATTTCCCACTCCGGAAGAAATACTTTACATGCCTCATTTTGAACCTGAAGAAAAGGGTGAAGAAAAAGATACTCTGAAGATGATACCCTATGAATTGATAAACCTGTCAGACGGATGGCTTCCGGCTCCTCCTTATCTTTACAAGACTCTTTTTGATAATCAGCTTCTCAAGGATGACTCTTTTGTAGAGATTAATCCGGATACAGCACATAAATACGAATTAAAAGAGGGAGATAAAGTAACAATCACCTCAGAAAAAGGAAGTGTTGAAGCAAAGGTGCATCTTTTTGAAGGCGCAATGCCTGGTGTAGTATACATGCCAATGGGATTTGGCCACACGGCATTTGATGATTTTGTAAAAGGCAAGGGCTGTAATCCAAACAGTCTGATGGGCGGATACACAGACCTGTTAAGCGGTCAGCCGGCATGGTGGAATACTCCTGTAAGAATTAAAAAAGTATATATATGAGGCAGAACATGGAAAAAACGGAAACCCATGGAAACAAATATGGAATGGTAATTGATCTGGATAAGTGTACCGGGTGCGGTACATGCATGGTCGCCTGTGCTTCTGAGAATAATGTAACGGTTCGCCGTGATGAATCCGACAAAGAACGCTGTATTACCTGGATGAATCTTTATAAAATTGACAATGGTAAGCCTTTCCCTGATACAGAAGTAAGTTATTTCCCGAGACCATGCATGCACTGTGATGAAGACGGCCACGGCGGACATCATTCACCCTGTGTTTCTGTGTGTCCGGCAACAGCTACAAAACTTGATCATAATACGGGAATTGTCTCCCAGATATACACCAGGTGTGTTGGCTGCAGATACTGCCAGGCAGCATGCCCTTATCATGCAAGATATTTCAACTGGTGGGATGGTTATTCATTGATTAAGCCTTTTTCCAAAGGTATGGAAAGGTCTCTTTCACCTGAGGTATCCCCGCGCATGAGAGGCGTTGTAGAAAAATGCACTTTCTGTCATCACCGCCTTATGAGAGCAAAAAACAAGGCATATGCCGAGGATAGAAAAGAACTGAAAGAAGACGAATATACAACTGCCTGCACTGAGGCCTGCCCGGCACAAGCAATCACATTCGGTGATCTTAACAACCATGAGCACCTGGTTTCAAAACTGGCTAAAAGTGACAAGGCATTCAGACTTCTTGAAAGATTGAATTCAGAACCAAAGGTTTACTATCTTTCATCAAAGGCCTGGGTTAAAAAATTCGCGGATAATTATTCACCCGGAGAATTCAAGCCTGCAACAAAGAAAGTTATTTAATGAGGAGGATTTAGAATGGATTCCGCTTTCATCCCGGAAGGAGCAAAAAGATGCTCGGTATCAGCCTTTTTCTTCTGGACTTTACCATGGATTTTGCTTCTTGCATTTGGAGGATTCTGTGTTGCACTTTGTCTGATCCTTGGACTGAACCAGACAAATATGAGTGATATCTTCGCGTTCGCCCTTTGGATAGTATTTGACCTTGCGATAATTGCCCTTGGCGCTGGAGCTTTTTTCACCGGCTTTCTTACATATATTATTAAAAAAGATGAACTCAAAGATATTATTAATGCAGCAGTTATTATAGGATTTATATGCTATTCGGGAGCAATAGGCTTGCTGGCTATCGATATTGGACAACCTCTCAGGAACTGGTTTTTCTTCTGGCATGCAAATATACACTCTATGCTGGTTGAAGTCTCATTCTGTATTACCTGTTATCTCAGCGTACTTGCAATAGAGTATATTCCTCTAATCTTTGAAAATCGTCAGATTGCAAAGATAAAGGATTTTCATTTTTTCGGGCACCATCTTCATCATATAATGGCAATTTTTGCGGCTACAGGAACATTCCTTTCATTTTTTCATCAGGGTTCACTGGGAGGTATGTTCGGGGTAATTTATGTAAGACCCTTTGTAGCACGCGGGGGGTTCTATATCTGGCCATGGACATTCTTTCTTTTTATACTGTCAGCCATTGCTGTCGGCCCGTGTTTTACAATCCTTTGCACAAAACTTACTGAAGCAATATCCAGAAAGAAACTTGTTCCCGATAAGGCAATACAGACACTTGCAAAGATATCAGGCGGTCTGCTTACCCTTTATATGGTATTTAAAATAGCCGATACTCTTGCGTGGATGAATGGACTGGAACAGGCCGGCCAGGGGCTTTCCGATTTCCTAAAAGGAGGGTACTATGGCAAAATGATGCTTATATTTGAGATAGTCGTATTCGGGCTGATTCCGATGATACTCCTGTTGATTCCAGCGACCAGAAAAAATAAATTTTGGCTGACCATAGCCTGTCTTATGAATTGTACGGGAATCATTCTTAACCGATATATCGTCATAATAGGATCAGCAGCAATACCGGTAATGCCCTTTGACAGGTTATGGAGTTATATGCCGACATGGCAGGAGTGGGGTATAGCACTGGCAATGATTGGATATGGTTTTCTGATATTTTCGCTTTCATACAGATATCTGCCGGTTTTCCCGAAGGAAAAAGAATTAAATTCTTTATCGGCTTAGTTTATTAATAGTTTAACTAGTAATTATATGACAGGAGATAAACAATGACTCCCTTTTCATTTGAGTGGCAATGGAACGTTGAATACCTTATTTTCTTTGGCCTTCTCTACCTTGCTCTGACAATAGTAGGCTGCGGAATAGCATATACATATATAAAATCCTGGCTTGATTTAATGAAAGATAAGGAAGAAGATTCTTCACCAAAAAAAATCAATCAGAGACTTAAATATACTGAGTATTAGTTTTAAGAATCACTTAAATAAAAAGAAAGCCTGTTATCAGTTTTACGATAACAGGCTTTCTTTATTTTAACAATTTTTTAACCCCAGATAACAGTGTCCCTTTTCCAGTTCACATCATCTTTATCAGGGCAGTCGAGATTATAATGCAGTCCCCTGCTCTCCTTCCTGAGTATGGCGCAGGTTATAATCAGTTCTCCTACAAGGGCAAGGTTGCGAAGTTCGAGCAGGTCCCTTGTCACAGTAAAGTTCCAGTAGTACTCCTTTATCTCTGATTGGATATTTTCAATCCTGGCCCTTGCCCTGGCCAGCCTGCGGTTTGTTCTCACTATACCTACATAGTTCCACATCAGGCGTCTTATTTCATCCCAGTTGTGGGTAACAACAACCATTTCTTCACTGTCTATTGCTATCCCTTTCTCCCAGTCAGGAGCCTTTGAGAACGGGATTTCCCGATTATTTTCCAGATCCTGTTTTGATCTGATCGCGGCCTTTCGGGCAAAAACAAGGGCTTCAAGAAGCGAATTACTGGCAAGACGATTTGCTCCATGAAGACCGGTGCATGCGACTTCTCCAATAGCGTAAAGATTGTTTATGTTAGTGATCCCATTTTCATCAGTAACCAATCCGCCACACATATAATGAGCCGCGGGTACTACAGGTATGGGTTCCTTTGTTATATTAATCTGGTACTTCTGACAATTTTCATAGATATTGGGAAAGCGTTCCTTCACAAAATCCTTTGGTTTATGACTAATATCCAGGTATACACATTCGTCACCACTCTTTTTCAACTCCATGTCAATAGATCTTGCCACTATATCTCTGAAGGCAAGATCCTTTAATGGGTGGTACTTTTCCATAAAGTGTTCTCCTTTTCCATTTAGAAGAACGCCGCCTTCTCCCCTTACCGCTTCAGATATAAGGAAATTTTTCGCAAGAGGATGAAATAGACAAGTCGGATGGAACTGCACAAACTCCATGTTTGCAGCCTTTACACCGGCACGGTATCCCATTGCTATTCCATCACCTGATGCGATATCAGGATTACTGGTGTACAGGTATATCTTGCCTACGCCTCCGGCAGCAAGGACAGTAACCTTGGCCTGGAATGTGATCACTTCATCATTTTTTACATCCAGGATATATGCTCCCCAGCATGATTCTTTTGACTCTGATTTTACTATCCCCCTTCTTACAAGTTTTGATACTGTTATTAAATCGATTGCCATAAAATCTTCGTAGATTGTTATATTTTGATTTTCTTCGGCCCTTTCAAGCAGGGCTCTTTCAACCTCATTGCCGGTCTTGTCCTTTGTATGCACAATTCTTCGTCTGGAATGACCACCCTCCATACCAAGTTCCAGATGGTTTGTGCCATCATTCTGGCGCGAAAAATTTACACCCATGGAAATCAGTTCTTTAATCATTTCCGGGCCGTTTTTGACCACCATCTCAACAATCTTTTTATTACACAGGCCATCACCGGACTTTAAAGTGTCTTCGACATGCAAATCAAAACTGTCATCAAGGTTAAAGACAGACGCAATCCCTCCTTGCGCGTAATTTGTTGACGTTTCTGTTTTTTCTTTTTTAGTTACTATCGAAACCCTGCCTGACTTTGCAGCCTCAAGGGCAAAGCTTAAGCCGGCAATGCCTGTACCAATAACAAGATAATCGGTTTTTATTTCCATTTTCACCCCAGAAATTAAACATTAGATTTTTCATTTTTAAGAATGTTAGTAATTACACTATTCTTTCAGTAAAGTATATTTAAATATAACAGTTATTTGTAAAGCAATGAAGAGAGTGCAGCAGAAATATTCCAAAGAAAAATAAGGAAAAGGAACTATCTGGACTGAATATCATTCAGCATTTTGATTGCCTCACGGGCAATCGGACTTCTTGGATCAGCGCCTATAATAAAATTGAGCTTATCAACCGATTTATCGATCTGCCCTGTTTTGCTGTAAACTTTTGCCTGTGCCAGATATGGAATTAAAGACTCAGGCGCCTGTTTAATTATCTGATCATATGTAAGAATAGCTTTTTCATTATCTCCAAGCACTTCATACACCTTTGCAAGGTCATAATAAGCATCAATATAATCAGGAGAAATTGACAAGGCCTTTTTATAATACTTAATTGCACTGTTATAATCCTTCAACTGGAAATAGACAAGCCCCATGTTGTGGTATGCAAAATGTGGAGTTCGGTACATTATATATGATACTGCTTTTTCAAAGCATTTTAAGGCGTTCTTACTTTCACCCTTCTGGAAGTAAAGTATCCCCATATTGTTATAGGCATCCGGGAAATCAGGTTCTAAATCAATTGCCTTTTTAAACCGCTGTAATGATAGATCAAACTGTTCGAGTTTTTGATAAACCATAGCAATTTCGTGCTGAATATCAGGATTTGACGGATCAAGCTTTTCAGCTTCCAGCAGGTGTTCTAATCCTTCCCTTGCATTTCCCTGAATAAGCATGGAATTTCCCAGCCTCTCCAGAGCTCTGGCCTTTTCTTTTTTGGAGGAGGATTGCATGGTTCCGGCACAGGAGGATGCAACAATAATTAATAATATTATTGCTGCCCTGTTAATTACTCTTAGCGACAAAAATCTATTCTCCATTTTTTCTGAAAATATTGACTAATATTGCTTTACAGGAGAAGGAAGCACTGTTGGTGTAAGGAATATCAAAAGCTCAGATTTTTGATGTGTTTTTCTTTTTGATTTAAACAACCAGCCAAGGATCGGGGCGTCTTTGAGTACCGGTATCCCCGAAACATCCTCTCCGTCACTTTCTTTTATAATCCCGCCAATAACCACTGTCTCACCGCTTTTTACCATCAAGGTAGTATTGATAGCTTTTTTAAGTATCCTGGTTGTAGTTGGAGCCTGGTCGTCTGTTACATCTACCTCAAGAGTTATATAATTATTAAAACTTACAGAAACCGGTGTTACAGTAAGGGATAATGTGGCATCCAGTGTAGTTGATTGGACATTTTCCGTCGCCGGTATTATGATCTTATCACCACTGCTTATGGTAGCAGAGGAACCTTCTCTGGCAGTTACCTTTGGTGCGGACATCACCTTGGCTGTACCTTCATTCTCAGCGACCGCGAGAGCGGCGTCCAGGGTAATACGACCCATCCCGTCACCTGAAGCCTTAGCGAAATTAAGCCCTATATTGCTTGCCCAGCCTTCAGGCGAATTTGTTGAGAATGAGCCTCCCGCAGCTCTTTGCCCTCCAACTTCAAAATCAACAGCATCTGCCGGAAGAGTATAATCAGTATTCGTGTTTACACGCCAGAATGATGTATCGCTGTTCCACTTAAGACCGAGATCCCTGCTGAAATTCTCTGTAGCATCAACAATACGCGCCTCGATCATAATCTGCTTAACAGGCACATCAAATTTACTTATAATCTTTTTTGCCTCTTCTATGCTGTTCTCAGTATCAGTCATTATGATGGTATTAGTGTTTGTTTCAACGGATATTTTTCCCCGGTTGGGAGTAAGTATAATGTGTTCTTTGATTTCATCAGCTTTGGCAAAATCAATAGGAATATATTCTGTTATCAGTGGTGAATTATCTTCTATCCGTTTCTTTTGCTCAATTATTTTCTCCCGTTCCTGCTCCAGTTTCTGTTCCAGTTTTCTTGCCTCGGATTCTTCCTCAGCCAGGATCTGAGCCATTTTATCTTTTGTTGTTACAAAGATTGTATTCTCGCCTACCTGACGTTTGGCAAGGTCAGCGAGCATTAGGACAAGCTCAAAAGCATAGTCCCATGGCTCATCTTTTAAAATCATGGAGACCTTTTTCCCCTTGATCGCAGGATCCCAGATGATATTTTCCCCGCTGACATCGTTTATCATTGTCAGAATATCCGTAACATCCGTGGCTTTAGAAAATTCCAGATACATTGGTTTTCCTGTATACTTTCTACTTACCGAAGGTGAAAACGCCTGTATTTCGGTCTGCGGTCTGGCCTGTGATACAGAAGAAGGCTGTGACGCTGCACGTGGTTCCGCGACAGCCGCCAGATTCTTTGTTTCGGCCTCCACCAGATTGAGCGGGACTATTTTTCTCTCGGCAATCTTTGATTTAATCCTGTCAAAATCAATAATCAAACTGTTATCAGACTGCTTTATGGTGTAAGGGACAACCTCACGCATGGTTATACCCAGAGAGACCTTATTATTATCTTTATCAAATACAGGTTGAATTTTTTCCAGAGGTGTTTGAAAATCGGCAGTATCTATATGCCTGAGAAGTATTTCATTGCCTATTTTACTGTTATAAATATTCAAAGACAGTGTGTTTGCATTAACGCTGTCCAGGTCATAACTTACGTCTTTATTAGTGGTAACAGTCAATCTTGATTTGCCCTGGGGCATCATCGTGAAATCAATACCCAGTATCTGGCCAAGTTTGGAATCCGAGGGTTTAATAAAAATACGAGGTTCTGATTCTGTATATTCTTTCTCTCCAATATCAGCTGCTTCTGATTCCGCGGCTCCGGTTTCTGCCTTTTTATCTGCCGCTTCAGCTATCGGCTTCTCTTCCTGGACTGTATCGTTGCGGGAATAGTCAGTATTAACCTGATCGATATTTGTTTGCGAATCAACATCTTCGGCTGAACTCATCTCAACCGATGATTTTGTCGCGCATCCGAACAGGAAGCAGGCAGCAACAAAAATATATATCAAAAAAGAGTGAAATCTTCTTTTTTTATCGATACAGTTCAATTTACTCATGGAATATCTCCTTAATAATGAATACGGAAAATGAGTATAAGCGGTTAAAACAGTAAATTTCGGGACCGCCCTTGTTAATAATATTAATATCAATTATCAGATGGTGTCTTCTTAACCACATCTCTGGGTACTTTTTTTCCGGTTAAAGAATCTCTAACCTCTTCCCTTATTATCACTTCATGAGGTTGAATCTTATATACAACTCCTCTGTTTATACCTATCGGGGTTCCTTCCTTTATAACATGCCCATCGCCTTTGTTGTCTTTTACCATTGCCCATTTATCCTTTTGGCCAATAATAATAACAGAGACGGTCAACTGAGAAAGCTCAAGTGTTTCAAGATATGTCCTTGGTTTTTCGTTTTCATTCTTTTTTATTGCTTCCTGCTCCACTATAAAGGATTTAAATGGATCAGTCTTTCCGGCCGGATTATATAGATACTTTCTTTCTTTCTTTTCTGTGCCTGCAGATCCCTTTAAAGCCGGGGGTTCATCCTGAGTTTTCTGTCCTGTTTCGCCGGTTTTTGCCTCAGCCGGAAAAACAGAAAATATAAACAGGGCAGCTAATAAAATAGCAGAATGGAAAATATTTTTTCTGTTGATGTGTTTCAACTTCAGCATTTTCATTTCCCTTTTACAAAGGTATATGTAATTGCATTGCATGCTACATTTAATTCTGTTGAGCGTTCTTTAACAGGTTTCATGGTAACATTCTGAATATTCATGATACGTTCCATGTTACCAATTTTCTCAAAAAAGACTGCAACATCATGGTAACTCCCTTTGATCTTAAGAGATATCGGCACCTCTGCATAAAAGCCTTTCTTCCTGTTATTCCCGGGCTGGAAGACCTCTATATCCAGGTTCGAATCTACGCCAAGCTCAGTTATTTTTGTCAACAGCTCTGCAATTTCCATATCATTGGGGAGCAGCTTTAATGCAGCTTCAAACTGCATATCCACCTTTTTCTTCTCTTCCCTGACCTTGGGTAATTTTTTCCGCTGCATCTTCGCCCTGTCCAGCTTCGTGTTTAAATCTTCGATCCTGGTCCGGGTGTCAGAAATCTGCTTTGTTTTCGGAACATAGACCAGCCAGGTGAAAAGAGCTGCGAACACAATCAATGTACCGGCAAGAATAAGTATCCTTACAGGCATCTTGATTACTTCTATTTTCTCAATTAAGGATGTTTTTTCCATTATATATCAGCCCGAAACAAAGTTATTTCTTTTTTTTCTTTTTAGGTTTCTTTTCTGCCTTCTTTGCTGCAGCATATGTCTTACATTCTAAACTAAAATCCGAAACAGTCAGTTTGTATTGAGGCAGATCTCTTCTTTTTGCACTCCTAAGTATCGGATCTGCAATGATCTGTTCGGTTTTTTCAAGATTTTTCATAAAAAGTGAGACTGTTTCATTATCCATGGCTGTACCGCTTAAAGATAATTTCCCGCCATTTTCAGATAGAGACGTGAGCCATAGTTTATTTTTTGGAACAGCGTCTGCAATATCTGAGAGCAGAAGAACAGGACCTGTTTTTCCTTTTTCAAGTTCTTTGATAATATCAAGCTTGCTATTTATCTGCTTGATCTTGTTTTGAAGATCCTTTATTTCCTTCAATTCTTTCTGATAGCCTGCAAGTTCCTTATTCAGCCCGTTCTCTTTATCCTTTAAATCAGAGAGATCTTTACTGTATTTATAAAACAACACACCCATTATTAAGAGAGCACAGCAGACAGAAGCAACATAAATCGTAATCTGCCTTTTTACATTTTCTCTTTTCCGAGCCGCCCTGAAGGGCAAAAGATTAATTCTTATCATTTGTCACCAATACTCCGTAAAGCCAGACCTACTGCTACACCAGCCTGGGGAGCTATATCGCTCAGGTATTTTGGATCAAATATCTTCTCATTAATCTGCAAACCTCCAAATGGATTCAGTTCCTCCACCGGGATGCCTGTTTCTAGTTCAAGGTACTTGATAAAATCCGGAATCTTGCATGCCCCGCCGCTGACAAATATTTTCTCTATTTTTTCTTCGGGATATGTTGTAGAAAGAAAATCCAGCGCCCTGCTGGTTTCCTGTACCCACCCGGATACCATAGTGGTAAAAATTTCCTCGAGAGCCGGCTTATCTTTATCTTCTAATTCTGTGCCACCCAGTTTTAATTTTTCAGCGTCTTCATAGGAAAGATCAAACTGGGATGAAATTGTATCGGTAATCTGGGCGCCGCCGTAAGAGGAATCTCTGGTAAACATCGATATGCCATTTTTAATTGCGTTTATTCCCAGTTCTTCAGCGCCTATATTTATTATGGCATAACACCCTGAGGCATCACCGCTGACTTCAAAGGCATTTTGAAGGGCAAAAGCATCAACGTCCATAACAACAGGATTGAGTCCTGCAAGATGGATGAGGCTTTCATATTCTTCGATAATATCTTTTTTTGCTGCAACCAGCATCACATCCATCAATTCAGTATCCTGCCCTGATTCGTTTTCATCTTCATCAAAACTTTCACCAGCTTCCTCATCAGAATTCATTAGTATTTCATAATCAAGATTAACATCGCTTATATCAAAAGGAATATACTGCTCCGCCTCCTCCTGAATACTTGAATCAAGCGCTGCCTCATCTCTACGGGTAATACTAATTTTTTTAACGATTACGGAAAATCCTGAAATGGAAGTGGCAACATTTTTATTCTTGACGTTGAGGTTTTTAAAAAGGTTTCTGATCGCAGTAGCTGCTACCTCCATCTCCTTGATGCTGCCTTCAACAATGGTATCTTTAGGCAGATGGACGATTCCGAAATTTTTTAAAATCATCCCTTTTTTACTATCATCAATTTCAACCAGTTTTATTGAGTGGGAACCAATATCCAACCCGACCAACTGATTCTTTTTAGGTACAGGCATAAATGTCCTCGTTATTAAACGTCAAGAAAAACCTTGCTTTTATCAGCCAGCTTAAATCCAAGAGCAAGTATTATTTTCCTCTTCGTTTCCATCCGGCAGCTTTTACCCTTTTCTATCCTATCAATAGTCAGGGATGAAACTCCGGCTTTTCTCGCCAACTCGGCCTTACTCATCAAGAGCTCTTCCCGGATTTCTTTTACAATGTTACGGCCCAATTTTGCCTCCAACTTTACTTGGTTAACCACAATAATTTAATCACACTAGGTAAATATCATATATATATTGTGTATTTTGTCAAGTATTTTTCATTAAATTTACCTAATTTAATATAATTTCTATACATATCGTACATATTAATATAAATTTATACAATATATTGTATAGATTTTGTGGCACAACACAAGCACAAAAACCATAAAAAGTAACAAAGTAAAGAAATTAATATTTATAATATCACTGTCTTTTTATGCAAAATATAAGCCACTTGCTCTTTCCCTGCTATCTGAAAGATGTAACCGGATAAGAAAAAAATCTTTACAGCATTCAAATATTTTTATAAAAACAACGATCTACCCTCAATTAATTCAATATCGACAGAAATATTGATAACGTTAAAAAATAATACACCCGGAGGAATTTTAGCTAAAGTGAATAAAAAAAGTACAATAAGAGAATATGCTGAAGCATTGGCCATTGCTATCCTCCTTGCCCTGTTTATACGAACATTTATAATCCAGGCATTCAAGATACCGTCAGGTTCAATGAAACCAACCCTTCTCGTAGGGGATCACCTGCTTGTCAACAAATTCATCTACGGAATTAAAATTCCATTTGCAGATAAATATCTGATCCAATTTAAAAAGCCCGAGAGAGGCGATGTTGTTGTATTTAAATTCCCTGAAAACGAGAATCTTGATTATATCAAAAGAACCATCGGAATTGAAGGGGACACAATCGAAATAAGAGACGATCAACTGTATGTGAACAATAAAAAAGTTGAAAACAGGCTTATAGATGAAAAAGTTAAGAATCAGCTTATGGATAAATATAATGACGATGAAATATTAAATGCAGACCTCTATGAGGAAACGATTGATAAAAAGAAACATAAAATTCTCGATAAATCAACTGATCACGAGAATTTTGGACCAAAAACCGTACCGGAAAATTGCATATTCGTCATGGGAGACAACAGAGATAACAGTGAGGACGGTAGAAGGTGGAAAAAAACGCACTTTGTTAAACTTGAAAAAATAGCAGGTAAAGCTCTTATTATCTACTGGTCATGGCCTAACTGGAA
Source organism: Desulfobacteraceae bacterium (assembly GCA_050123415.1). Classification (GTDB taxonomy): domain Bacteria; phylum Desulfobacterota; class DSM-4660; order Desulfatiglandales; family HGW-15; genus JAAZBV01. Next base: position 12,262 of record JASFHE010000121.1, read on the forward strand.
GCGTTTTTTAAATATAATCAGATAGCTATTTGCCTTTTCGCACGAAAGCGCCTGAAACCATCTCATTTAGATAGTGCCCATCCAAAAACTAAAGTTTTTGTTTGGTAGCGGTCAGCACTCAGCGTTCAGCTTTCAGCAAAAGGCTTTTAAAATAAAGACTTAGCTGACTGCTGATAGCTGA
>JASFHE010000122.1:0-12371 GCA_050123415.1 Desulfobacteraceae bacterium
CATCTGGTATGGCCTCCTTCTCTTGCTTTGGGGTAAAGCTTAAGAAGGCCATACCTCCTTTTTCTCTTTCATTCAAGATAATTTCTACTTATTTTCACATTTTTGCAAGTGCCTCTAAAATTAAAAAAATTCGCGGCATAAAATTTCCATGTTACAGGTTGAGAATAGACTTTCAATCTGACTCTTATCGATTATTTTACGGCATTGATGAAAATATAGTTTACGTACTTCGAATTATTTCAAAAAAAAGTGCAGATAAAATTATTAACAGAATCCGAAACCTGGATTTTCCTCCTGAATAATGCAATTATAAAAAGTTCCTGTTGTGTAAGTACTACTTTTTCTGTATTACTCTTTTGATTCTTTATTCTCAATCGGCAGGATAGCCTTGACCCAGTCAGGGATAGGATAGGCTTTTATGTCATATTTCCCGGATTTCATTACAGCCATTTGCTGAAATCTATTTTTTTCTGAAGAGTTGTCTAAAATCCATGCCTCATCAACCAGGGTTAGCGCTACTTTAATGTGCTTTATTGTCCTCTGAATACGGGAGTGAATCTTGTCTGCAGGCACGTTATGACCACCTTCTGTTACACGCTGGTACACCCTGGCTTCATTAAGGTTTGAATCTATCAGGTGAATATAAACCAGGATAATTTTATAACCAAGGCCTTTTGCCTGAGCTATAAAATCTATTTTTGATTCATGTGAAAAAACAGTTTCATAGCAGAATGATTTCCCTTGGGAAATGAGATTATCTCTAATATTTGCGGCGATAGTTACTGCTTCATAGGATGATTTTTCAGGATTGTCAGGATTGATATCTCTAGCTATCAGATCTGCATTTACAAACTTGAGACCAAATTCAGCCAGATAATGTTTAAAGAAAGTGGTCTTTCCTGCACCATTTCCGCCAGCTAGAACCCAAAGCTGTTTTTCATCTGGCATGGATTTCCCTGAACTTCCCCTTTGAAAACTTACCTGTTTTTCTTTCTCCGGTTTGAGAGTTTACCATGTCAAGAAGACCGGATACTTTTTGACTTGCTTCAAAGTAAAAAGGGGCAGAGGTAACAGGTTTGTCTTTAAACCCTTTCTTCCTGTCAGTCTCAAGGTTTTTAAACACTGCTTCTGAGTCAATTGATACTGTTTGCACTGGCTCTACACGAACTTGTTTCAAACCTTGAATCACTGCAAAGGCATCTTCAATTCCGATTACAGAAGAGACGATCCTTCCCAGGGTCGCCCAGTATTCAATCTGATTTGGGATAGTTCGGCACTGCAGTGCAGCAGCCATTTGCGCCTGGAAAATAAAATCAGCATTAAGCCTGATAGATTTTGTCGCCATAACATCCTCCATAAGCATTTTTCATTCGATGCTATTAGCATCATATTGATGCAATTTGCAACATTATTAACATTTTAGAGTCAATTTGTCAACCTGGATTGCAAAAAAATGACTTCATACCATGCTCATGCACCGGAAGAATAATAAATACATTTATTACAAACTTGATTTTAGTACTTCGTATCCTGTAATCTCAGGATAAAAGTAAAAAAAATGGATACCCGCCTTCACGGGTATGCCGGTGTACTATGATTTATATATTGAAACAAATCGATAATATATGACTAGTGAAAATATAGAAATAAGATCAGGTTGGCTGGTTGATGGCTCCGGCAGTACAGCTCGTAAAGATTGCCTGATCAACTTATCAGAAGAAAAAATCTTCTCGGTTATCGAGATAACTCCCGGTACTGAATTGCCTTCCGATTATATAGATTTTTCAGATTGTACAATCATTCCCGGCCTTGTCGACAGCCACACACATTTGACCATATCTGGCACTCTTGATCCAGAAACCAGGAATACACAGATTAATGATGAATATCATACTGCTGAGTTAAGGATCAAAAATCATATCAGAGATTACTTGAAACATGGTGTTGTGGCTGTGAGAGATGGCGGTGATTTTCACGCACATGCATTGAAATACAAAAATGAATTTCATTCCTTAAAGGATACTCCTATAGCTATCTATACGGCCGGGAACGGTTATCATGTAAAGGGTAGATATGGACAACTGCTTGGTATGTACCTTGAGCCGGGCAGGGAACTGGCACAGGCTATCCTTGAGGATTTCAGGCAGGGTATTGATCATATCAAGATAGTCAACTCAGGTGTGAACAGCCTTACAGAATTTGGCAGGGAGACATCTCCTCAGTTTAGTAAAGAAGAGCTTAAAAGGGCGGTTGAAGGCGCAGCTAGTATAGATCTTAAGATTATGGTCCATGCCAATGGCAAACTGCCTGTTCAACTGGCCATAGAAGCAGGATGCCATTCGATAGAGCATGGTTATTTTATGGGCGAGGATAACCTTAAGAGGATGGCGGATAATGGGACAATATGGGTTCCAACAATAATTCCTATGAAGGCCTATATGGATATATCTGATCCTGAAAGCCTTGAATATAAAATAGCTGAAAAAAATATGAATCATCAGCTTGAACAGGTTGAGAAGGCTGTTGAGTATGGTGTCACAATAGCACTTGGAACAGATGCCGGATCTCCCGGAGTGTATCATGGCTCTGCAATTGTGGAAGAGTTCAGGCTCTTACTTAGGGCAGGCCTATCAGTTGAGCAGGTTGTAAAATACACAACATCAAATGCCATGCAGATCATTGATGATAAAACAAATAATGGTGCTATATCAGAAGGAATGCCAGCAACCTTTGTAGTAACAAAAGGATGTCCTGATGATCTTCCGGAATCATTGAAGAGTATAAAGGAAGTGTGGGTAAAGGGAAGGAAGGTCTAATATTTTAGCTGAAGGCTGAGAGCTGAAAGCATTCATCCAAAACATATGTTTTGGATGAAGAGAATGGTGCGAGAGAGGGGAGTCGAACCCCTACACCTTGCGGCACTGGATCCTAAGTCCAGCGCGTCTACCAGTTCCGCCACTCTCGCATTTTTTCATCCTGTCAGAACGGGGCACGTTTATTACACGTTCTGACATGTTTTCCAATATAATAACGAACCTGAACTAAAAGTCCAGTTCGTTTTTTTTTAATATTTACAATGCTGATAAACTACCCTGACTCACCATTCTGTTTCACAGGTGAGATAGTAATAAAAGGTTTTTCATCTTCAACCTTAACCTCTGATATTTCCCACTCTGTTTTTTTATCAATGTATTTACCCAATTGATTTTTGTATCTTTCCAGTACCCTTTTACCGATGAGTATCCCGCCTTTTTCATTGACTCTGATTTTTGGCGCGCCGCTTCTTCTTTTTGTTTCAAGGTCTTCAGGTTTATAGTAGAACCTGCCGTCCCGACGCTCTTTGTCTATCAGGTAATTTTTAAAGGTGGGCTTGGTAATATTAAACTCATACAATATAAGTTCTACTTTTTCACTGGCCACTATCCTTTTATCAAGTAAAGATATTAAACCTTCATTTTCGAGATCTTTTATTGTTTTAAATTTTTTTTCTTTTTCCGGCATTTTATTATTCTCCTGGCAATATTAATCTTAATATGTTGAGGCGGTTTATCGATCCTGATTTATTTAAAATCTGTCGTCATCTTTTATATTATTTTAAATCAATATTCAATCTCATTGGTGTCCAAAATAAAATAGAGGCGCGTTTCTATTAATTAGATAGTGTTCATCCAGAAAGCAACAATTTCCGGATGGAGCTATCAGCCGTCAGCTAAGTCTTTTTTTTAAAAAGCCTTTTGCTGAAAGCTGAACGCTGAGTGCTGACAGCTACCGAATAAAAACTATAGTTTTTGGATGGACAGTTTTGCTTTATATTCATTTGAAAACTGCTTGATAATGCCCTCATCAGCAAAGCTGTAATACCGGTTATGACCTATTATTATATGGTCAAGCACCTGGATTGACAACAGTTGTGATGCCCATACCAGGTTTCTGGTAAGGTTTTTATCTTCAGGTGACGGTTGAGGATCTCCTGACGGATGATTATGGACAAATACCAGCGCTGCGGCATTATTGTTAAGTGCTAATTTCATAATCTCTGCGGGGTATACTGCACTGCCGGTCAATCCGCCCTGAAATACATCCTGATCAAAAATTAACTCGTTTTTTCTGTTTAGAAACAGGACTTTGAAAACTTCTCTTTTAATATCCCGCATGGAATGAAAGAGGTAATCATAAACAGCTCTTGAGGAATTGAAAAAGGTTGCCTTGATTGCCCTGTCCCTAAGATAACGACCCGCTACTTCATGAATCAGTTTCAGGTAGAGTACATTTTTGTCACCAAGACCTTTAATGGTTTTTAACTCGATTAACGGGGCAGAAAGAACTCCCGAAAGGCTTCCATATTGCTTAAGTGCCTGCCTTGCAGGGAGTTTTACATCTTTACGCGGAGTCCCGAGAGTCAGAAGAAACTCGATGATTTCCTCGTCAGTAAATCTTTCGATACCTCCCTCGATAAATCTTGACCGGAGCCTTTCCCTGTGCCCCTCACCTCTGATCTGTTTTTCATTTTCAGTCATAATTTTACCCTTTTTACCTGGCAGCTTTTTTGAAAAAAAAGACTAAAGTAAAGTCCGCTGTATACCGATCTGAGGAAAGCGTTAAAAAATTACAGATGTTATGATTTTTTAAAAAGATAAAAAATGTATGAAATATGTAATGTGTTGGAATAATTAGTGTTTTGCAGGTTTTAATTTATCCGTAACCTGGCATAATTATTGCTGGTATATTCCCAAACACTTTGATATATTACACCGGTTTTACCTAGTGAACAGTATGATAATGCAATATTCTATTTACATCCACAAAAAAATCATTATTTTCTAATGAATTTTTTATCCGGGTGCGCTGGTTCATCCTGTTTATCATGTGAATGCTTAGTATAGAGGAAGGTCTCAGGTTAATAATGTTTATTATTTATTTCGTAGTCTCTTTTGTAGCTGTTTTTGTTCTACAAATGGTATTTGCAGATAACGCCTTTGCATGGGGTCCCGCCATACATACTGTTATCTCATGTTCAATTCTTGACGGTTTAAAGAATATTCTGCCGGATATAGCAGGAATTCTTAAACAATATCCCCTTGAATATATATATGGAAATCTTGCAGCGGATTTTTTTATCGGCAAGGGAAATAAAAGAAAAGAAGGGCACTCCCATAACTGGGAAGCAGGTTTTAATATACTTGGAGAGGCCGACAGTGAGAGAGAAGCCGCCTATGCGTATGGTTTCCTGTCTCATCTTGCGGCTGATGTTGTTGCCCATAATTATTTTGTACCTGACCTGATCTATAGATTTATTATGCTCAAAAAACTCGGGCATTTTTATTCCGAGGCAGTCGCGGATAAGGCCGCAGGATCATTTTACCTTAAAATGGCGGCAGATGTGCTCTCGATCAAACATCCTGAGTGCGACAAAATGCTGAAGGCCGCGGTTCTTGCAAACAGTAATGGTCTCAAGGCAAAAAGACACATATTTACCCAATCTGTCAGGGTGTCGGATTATCTCTATGAGTCACCACAGTTTACCTTTGTTTACAACCACTTACGATATAAGATACCGGCAGATTATATCGAATCAATGATTACCCTTTCATATAAACTGGTTAAAGATCTGTTATCCAATACAGGTTCATCAAAATGCCTTTCACATGATCCTATCGGTGAAGACAACCTCAGAAAGGCGAGCCAGAACGGTCTGATGTCCCGCATTCGTAACTCAAGAAAGTATGAATGCAAATTTCCTGTTGACAAGGAGCTCCTTGAACTAGCATAACCTGTTTATGGGCAAAATAAAAATACTTCATGAAAATGTAGCCAACCAGATCGCTGCAGGTGAGGTTATAGAGAGACCTGCATCTGTTGTAAGAGAACTTCTTGACAACAGTATTGATTCAGGCGCTGACAGGATCAATATCCGGATCGAAGAGGGTGGCATTAAGCTTATAAAGGTCAGTGATAATGGTTCAGGCATGGACAGGGATGACATGCTGCTTGCAGTTGAAAGACATGCTACCAGCAAGATTTCTTCAGTCTCTGACATTTTCTCCATAAAAACACTTGGATTCAGAGGTGAAGCCCTTCCCAGTATATGTTCCGTGGCCAGAACGGAGATTGTTTCCCGAATCCCGGATCAAATATCTGCCACCAGGATGAGGGCGTCCGGTGGAGCAATTGAATCTGTTGATGAAACAGGTGCTCCGGCAGGAACATCCGTAGAGGTAAGAGACCTTTATTATAATACACCTGCAAGGAAAAAATTCCTTAAGACCATCAGGACCGAAACAGGGCAGATAGTTGACGCTGTTTCAAGAATAGCTTTGCCATTTACAGGTATCTCTATAAAATTACTTGATAATTCTACCGGTAAAACGCTTCTGAATCTGCCTTCTTCGGATAATGAACTTAACAGGCTTACCGCACTTTTTGGAAAAGATACAGCAGTATCTCTTATGGATGCCCGCTTTAAACAGGAAGGACTTGTTTTACGGGCATATCTTGCGCTCCCAGAGATGAGCAGGACCAGAGGCGACCGTATGTATGTATATGTAAATAACCGTAATATAAGGGATAAACTGATAATCGGCGCAATAACAAGAGGATATGGCCAGAGACTCATGAAAGGGCGATATCCGCAGGTAGCGCTCTTTATGGATATTGATCCTGCGATTGTGGATGTAAATGTCCACCCGGCCAAGCAGGAAGTTCGTTTTGAAGACAGCGGATTTATTTATAAAAGCGTTGCATCAACTATCGCACAGGCGCTTGGAGATCAGTTGAACCCATTTTCCTCTCCCGGGGAGAATAAACCTGATATGCCAATAATCAAACCTTCAATTCCTGTTAATAAGGAAAGGGAGCCGGCCTGGGAATATTCCCCCGGAGAACCGGAAAATAAGGCACAAACTGAAATAAAAGAATCCGCTTTTAAAGAGCAGACTGATCTGTTCAGCAGAAGCGAAATACAATATAACCCTGAAAATAAACCTGATTTGGTTTTTAATAAGCCCGAAGTGAAGAATGATACCCTTCCGTCATCTTTAATACATACGGAAAAAAGGCAGGAATTTACCGGTGGAGAAATTCCTCAGGTAATAGGGCAGCTAAAAGGCACTTATCTTTTATTTCAGGAACGTGACGGGTTGCTGATGATAGACCAGCATGCGGCCCACGAAAGGATCGTGTACGAAACCCTCAAGGCAAAATATGCCACATCAAAGGTTGAAAGTCAGAATTTTTTACTGCCTGTGGATATCGAACTCTCTATAAGGGATGCCAGGATTCTTGAGTCAAAGCTTGAACAACTTACGAATCTTGGGTTTGAAATAGAAAATTTCGGCGGAAACAGTTTTTTAATAAGGGCTGTACCGGCCATTCTGGTTAATTCAGACTGGGAGAATTTTTTAAAGGACCTTATTCCGGTGCTTGAAGGAGAAGATGACCTCACAAATGACAGGGCAATGGACAAACTTTTAACTGTAATGGCATGTCATGGAGCCATAAGGGCAGGGCACAGTATGAGCAATCAGGAAATGACTCTGCTGATAGAACAGCTCCGAAAACTTGATTTACCCGCAAACTGTCCGCATGGCAGACCTGTCTTTAAGAGATTCAGCTATTATGAAATAGAAAAGATGTTTAAACGGATTGTTTAAAATGGGGGCTGAAAAACAGAAAATAATAATCATTACCGGCCCCACAGCCACGGGCAAGACAGATTTGGCAGTCAATCTTGCGCTGGATATAGGAGGCGAAGTTGTTAACAGTGATTCCATGCAGGTCTACAAAGGTATGGACATCGGGACTGCCAAGCCCTTACCTGAAGAAAAAAAAGGGGTTACCCATCATCTTCTTGATGTTGTGAACCCTGATGAAGAATTCAACGCATCTATTTACAGAGGATATGCTGTTCCAGCTATCAGGGATATTATTGCCAGAGGGAAAGTATGTTTTGTCGTGGGCGGTACAGGCCTGTATATAAAAAGCCTTCTGGGAGGATTGTTTGAATGCCCTTCTTCAGATCCTGAGATACGGGAACGTCTTCTTACGGAATATGATGAGAAAGGGAAGGATGTTATATATGAACGCCTTAAAAACCTTGATCCGGTATACTCAAAAACAATCCATCCAAATGACAGGGTAAGGATTACAAGGGCCCTGGAGGTTATTGAACTCACCGGCAGGCCGTTTTCAATGCTTGCATCCGACCATTCCTTCAGGGACCGGGAGTTTACAACGCTCAAAATATGCCTGTATCATGAGAGAGAAATCCTGTACGAACGGATTAATATGAGAAGCAATAAAATGTTTGAGTCCGGCCTTATTGAAGAGACCGAAAACCTGCTTAAAAAAGGATTTTCGCAGGATCTGAAACCACTTAAAAGCATTGGCTACAGGCATGCCATTGAGCACCTGAAGAACCGGTTGAGCTATGATGAATCAGTTGAACTGCTTCAGAGAGACACAAGGAGATATGCAAAACGGCAAATAACCTGGTTTAAGGCTGATCCTGAAATGCTGTGGTTTACTCCCGACAAAACGGATGAAATAAAATTGATTACTGAAAAATTCATTTGACTGATTTGAACCTTTAGGTGATTATTGCAGACCTGATATCATATTGCTTGAGAATACATTGCCTAACTTTTAACCTCAAAAATAAAAATCATGAGAGATCTAAAAAAACTTTTCTTCTGGACAAGGATATTAATTTGTTTGAGCGTTCTGTCATTTCTTACATCACAGGTGTATGGTAAAGATGACGATGGTGAAATTCTGGTAATAGGCTCCGGAACAATCACAGATGAAAATCTGGCTGAGGCCCGTAAGCTTGCTATTTCTGACGCGCATATCAAAGGTATTGAGGCATATCTTGTAGAAATCCTGGGCCGTCAGGGTATGATCAATAATTTTGAAAATATTATTAATGAAATCATACCCGGGTCAGATGATGTTATTGAGAATTATGACATACGTGCAGAGGACAGCAACAGTACATCCTATAAATTACTTGTAAGCATTAAGGTAAATGAAAAGCTGATGGATGAAAAGCTCAGGAATTCCGGTATTATTCGCTATGAAGGTGCGTCTCTGCGTGTATTATTTCTCATATCTGACAGGACTTTAAGGGATGAAATACCCTTTATATGGTGGGATGACCCTGAGAATAAAACGAATTTATCGTCATCAGAGATTATGCTTCTCAGACTTTTCCAGGAACGTGGCTTTAATCCTGTTAACAGACTTACCAGTATACCGGAAGGAGGATACAACCCCGATCTGTTCAAAGAAGAATTAAGCGAAGAAGATGCCGCAAAGTGGGGGAAATTGTATTCAGCCGATGTGGTTATACTGGGTAAAGCCGATGTCGGCGAGTTTAATACACTGGTCGTTCATATAAAGGCCATCCAGGCGGATAACGCCTCTATTTTAGCCAGTTACATACATGAAGAGATTATGGGGAATGATCCGGAAACCACTGGAACAAGTGCTCAGGTACAGGAAAAAATACTTACTGACGCGGTTAATCATATTATCCCTGATATCCTTAAGGTATTTAAGAAAGAAGAAGAAAAACTATCCCGGTTTGAAATAAAGCTCAAAGGCCTTGACAGTCTCAGGCAGGTCATGATTTTTATTTCCTTTATAAAGGAAAAAATTAACGGTGTTGTTTCAGTATTGCAGACAAGGATAACCCATGGATCCATTACCATGTCTGTCGAATTTTCAGGATCGAGGAAGGCCTTCATTGAAAAAATAAAAAGCAGTACGGAAGTGCCCTTTGCTGCAAAGATTGCAATTGATGAAACCGGTGCTTTGACTATAACACCTATGTAACTTGCTTTTAAAAAATTATCAATATTGAAGGGCAATAGATGACAATTCCAAATATCATTACAATGATCAGGATTTTGCTGACACCGATTTTTGTCATATACCTGATAAATGACCAGCTTTTAACAGGGCTTGTTATCCTGGTGATATGCGGTGTCAGTGATGGTCTTGATGGTTTTATTGCAAGGGTATTCAAGCAGAAGAGCAAACTGGGGAGTTACCTTGATCCTCTTGCAGACAAAATCATTCTTATGTCTGCTTTTATCGCCCTCAGTATAAGAGGTTTTTTACCATCATGGCTTTCGGTTACTGTAATAAGCAGGGATGTATTAATCCTGATAGGCGTCATTATCCTTTATCTGACAGGTGTGGATCTCAATATTAAACCTGTTATTTCAAGTAAAATTACCACATGTTTTCAGTTCACTACCGTAATTGCAGTGCTTGCACGAGAGTATCTGATACCGTACCAGGATTATTACATATACCTGTACTATGTCACGGCTCTTTTTACTATAATTTCCTTTTTGCAGTATCTTTATCAGTGGCAGAAGATGATGGCAGACAAACCGGACAGGGAATAATCTGAAAATAAACATCTAAATGTATATGTATTTTAACAGGAGGCTATAATGCAAAAAACAGTAATACCGAAAATAACTCCAATCTTGCTGACAGTCTTTTTAATTCTCTGCTTATGCACTCCTGCATGTAATAAAAAACCTGATAAACCGAATATACTATTAATAATAGGTGATGATTTCGGCGTGGATGTTACTTCAGATATGTATCCGGGCCTGATCGATGAGCTTAATAAAAAATATGGTCCGTCGGGTCATAATCATCCTGATTATAAGGCTATAAAGGGTATGCCTGCTTCAATCCCGAGACTTGATAAACTTGCAAAAGAAGGAATGCTTTTTACCAGTGTATGGGCACATCCATTCTGTTCCCCTACAAGGGCAGCTATTTTAACCGGATTGTTCGGAAAAAAGGCAAAAGTTCTCACGTACGCAGATGCTCTTTCACAAAAGCATACTTCATTTGTACAGAAACTAAGGGATGAGGGCGGTTACAGTACCGCGCTCTTTGGCAAATGGCATCTGGCAGGTCTACCCGGAAATGGCATGGGGCCTGATTATCCCGGCATGAAGCCAAAACAGGCCGGATTTGATCTTTTCAAAGGAAACCTCCATGCAGCAATCTTGAGTTACTGGAATTATGACTATCATGTTCAGGATACTGAAACACCTGCAAATGAATGGAAAACTAAAACAGCTCCTGAAAGATCATTGCCCGGAATAGCCCCAAGCAATTATGCTCCACTGGTTAAGGTGGCTGATACAATTGAATGGATTACAAAGAATGAAAAAGAGAATCCCGAAAAACCATGGTTTGCATGGCTGGCTTTTAATCTTTCGCATACTACTATCAGCCAGCAGCCAAATGCGATGGCTGTACCCAACGCTGATACCATGGATAAGGAAAGCATAGATGCGATGAAGGCCTGCGGCGGTAGATTTGGTTCGAACGATGCCGGAAACTGCAGTGATGAAGCACTTATGCGTGCCATGACAAATTCAATGGATACTCTGATGGGGAAACTGATTGATGCCGTAAACGATCTCGATCCAAATACATACATAATATACATCAGCGATAACGGTACACCCATGTATAACATGCGCGGCGGCTTGAATTATATCGGCAATATGTACATAACCAGAAAAGGACGTGGGAAAGGTACTGCATACGAAAGCGGTGCTCTGGTTCCTATGGTTATCAAAGGACCCGGCATAAAAGCTGATTCAAAGAGTGATGCAATCGCCCATGCTGCTGACCTGTTTTCTACCGCACTTGCACTGGCAGGGATTGAAGAGCCGGACGAAGTCAATAGCAGTGATGGTAATGAAAAGGTATCGCTTGATTCGCAATCTCTGACACCAATACTTTTCAATAATAAAAATACTGTACGCGACCCCGATAAAGGATATATACTAACCGAATGTGTAAACCTGATGACCAATGGTACCCGGCATGTTGGCGCCCGAAATGCAAAATTTAAGGTAGTATGTGCAGGTGGAACAGAAAGTGAAAACTGTTCTTTCTATAATATTGAGGATGATCCCCTGGAGGAATACCCGTTTGAAAAACCGGAAAACTGTTTAAAGTACACTGATAAAAGCTGGACACCGGAAAACCCCGAATGGCATTATTGCAGGCTTATGGAGGTCGTAAAAGAAGATTCATATGTAAATGGGTACACAGCAAAATAAATATTTCTGTAAGCCGGGCTAATGTAGGGGGGAGATCATTTCCCGGTCCGGCATAAACATAAAATCCGCCAGTATAACAGGATGTATTCAATACCCGTTTATCTGCGGAACAGGCGCCGACCAGTTTTCGGTTTTCTCTCTGACTTTTTTTAAACAGTTTGCCTGAAAATAAGGGGGGGGAAATATTGCTAACCTATTGATATTACAAGAAGCGAGTCAATTTATAGTGCCAAAAGGTAGTGCCACAGCAAATTCTGTAGACTATTG